>JAYUTD010000450.1:0-3325 GCA_043755305.1 Saprospiraceae bacterium | reverse complement strand
TCGGCATCCAACTCGCACATATGATTGGCTCGTCTTACAAAACTACCATTGTAGACCATAAATTTGACCTATCCTTTTTTGCAAAATTAAACATCAATATAATACATTCCTTAGGTGCAGAAATTGGATACAATCTGGGCCTGCTCCCTTTTTCTACTGTAGTTTTTACAGATACGACAGGTATTGAAATTGGGGAGAGTAATTTTTCCAATCGATTTTTTTATCTTGCATTAAAGTACAACCTTTAGTTGCCCTTATTGCCTAGATTATTTTTTTATTTCTACTTTATTTTTCTCATATAAGACACAGTGTTTGAGTCTTTCATTAGATACCAGCAATGGATGGACAAACTCCCCTACTTTCTGCATCCCTATTTTTATCATAACTTGTTCTGACTTGAAATTGATTTTAGGTGCCACCGCCATTATTTTCGAAAATCCCAAAGTTTCAAAACCATATGCTTGGCATTTTTTTGCCCCTTCCTGTGCCAGACCTTTGCCCCATACCTTTGGATGCAGCCGCCAACCGATGTCAATACAAGGAGTAAAGTCCGCTTCAAAATGAAGTTCGCCAAATCCAATAAAACCAATAAATTGAGGCTCTTCGAGCAAATCCACCGCAAAATAACAGAACCCTTTTTCTGCATACATCCTTTGCATTTTTTCAACGAATGATGTGGTTTGTTCCAATGTCTGGGTTGCAGGAAAAAACTCCATTACCTTCGGATTGGCATTAATCGCAGCCATCTCCATTATATCCGCATGCTGCCAATTTCTGAATCCAAGCCGCTCCGTTTGAAATATATAGTCCATACTTATATTTACTCTATCCTTTTAAAACCATAAGCGCAATGCCTGCATCCACTATTGCAACAATACCCACGCTTTATGTGGTACATTTCAGTATATACCACTAAGCCATTGTCCATGTAATAGTCTTTACCCTCTGCAATTTCATCACTTTGATCAACCGCAACCCTAGAAACCAAATTGTCTACTTCAAGCAGACAATCATTGCACAGACAATCGTAATTGGTTTTGCCTAAAAATGCCTTTGTCTCCTCATGCAAAGATACTTTATTGCACATACATTGTTGCACATTATCTGACAGACATACTATGGCTTTACCACATTTGCTGCATTTGTCTTTGGCCATTTTGTTCAAATTAATGAATTCTATTGCTTTATAAAAATGCGCCTGTACACTTTACCGGAAGCCGCAATCTCGACTACATGCAGACCGCTGTGAAGCATTGAAACATCGATGGCCCCATCCGCACATATGCCTTTCAATACTGCTCTGCCATTTATATCAAGTATAGCATAAAAGCCATTTATTTTTTTCCCAATATTTACTTGAATGTGGTCGTTCGCAGGGTTAGGAAAAACCGTAAGTTTAGCCATCTCCTCCACAGCTATGCCTAGAGGTGCAGATGTTAAGACATTGTCTATGCAAAAATAGGTAGGTGTGTTGATACCAAAACTACCGACATCGCTCGATGTCATGACAAACTGAAGGCTATCCACATTTCCTAATGCGGTGAGGTCGACCGGAGTCCATCTTTTGATAATATAATCCTTTTTGTTGTCCTCAAATCGGTAATCTGCCAAATAAAAGTTTATACTGTCCTTGCTTATTTTTCCCTGGTACCATGCTCTGATGGTCAATAATAAAAAGTCTTTGTCATTGCCCGATAAGCCACCGAATTTCTTTGCAAAAGCGTCACCATTCTTCATGCTCAGTGCAGTATAGGTGCCATTGTTGATGCTTATGCTATTCAATGGCTTACCGCTGGCACTGCCTTTTAAAACAAGGGTGTTTTCAGTTCCATAACTTACTGCATAGGTAAGGGAAGATTCTGCGCCGCCTCCTGAAGCAGCACTAAACTCGTTGGTAAAATTTCCGGTAACGGTATCATTGGCGGCAGAGATAGCCCATCCGCCCCAATACATAAATTCACTGTTGTAAGAATTGTAAAGAAATGCGTCGCCTGAAGTAAAGCCGCCACTGCCATCCATGCCATTGAGAAATTCGCCTTTTGACAAATTGAAATTCTCAAAATCTATCTTGTTTTGTGCAAAGCTGCAGTACGCAAAAAATAATAGTGCTACAATTGTTTTGTTTTTTACCATTTTGGTATGCTGTTGTATTTTCATTTGATTAAGTTAAAGTCCGAAATTTGTTTTAATGCCCAATTCAATGGACCTTCCGGCCACCGGCCTTCTTTCTAATATGAAATAGTTTTTGTTTAGATAATTGTCCATATTCAAAAATAAATCCATTTTTGATTTTGGTGTTTTGAGCCTATACCTGATGGCGAAGTTTCCAAAATTGTACGGACTTACATTTTCGTTTATACCTTTGGTGGCACTAAAAAAATGATGGTCAATGGCAAAAGAAAATCTGTTATATATCAGTTGCATACCTACCGTCAAAGAATGAATAGGCACATACCACAATTGGTCTCCTTTTTCCAATCGGGGTGAAGTCAAAGATGCCTTATGGGTCGAATAGTTCATGGCGTACAGGCCATGCAGCTTTGCATTTATACCCCAAACTTTTCTTTCAACAGCAAAAGTGTGCTCCATGCCTCTGCTCCATACTGCTGCGAGATTGATGGCAGAAAAGAAAACATCGTTTTTCAATCGACCCCATTGTATCCAATTTTTTATGGTGCGATTGTACACTGTAAATCCGTAATCTATGCCGTAGGCATTCTCTTGCTTGCCAATATCCATGCCTATTTCTTCGCTCCATCCTGATTCCGGCGCCAATTGAAGATTGCCACCAGGCTTCCAATACCTGTCATTCAAAGTAGGGAATCTAAAATTATTGCTTATTCTCGCCCTTAGTCGGATATTTTTGTAAGCCTGCAGTGCTATGCCTATGCCCGGCACTATTGGCGATGACAGGCCATTGGCTGTTTCCTGTCTCAATCCCCACTGCACTGTCACACGGTGTAAGTCAAACTTATGCGAAAGGTAAATGGCATACCTTGACTCTGTCTTTGGAACGGAAAAACCGTCTGTGGTAGCCTCTGTAAAAAAACCGCTCAACCCAAGTAAAATTTGGTGGCTGCCTATTCTTTTGTCCATACTCACATCGGTCATTTTTACAGTATACCTGTTCTTGGCATAAGGACTTAATGTATCGTTTCTAAAATCATTTTTCTCCTTAAAATAAGCCAGCCTTGCATTGATAACAAAGGTTTTGCCAAGTATCTTGTAATGAAGCCCTATTCTATGGCTCAAATCCAATTGATTCGCTGTACTTGATGTTTGTGTCAGCAATGGCGGTATATTTCTATCGGCACCGAGCATCCAA
>JAYUTD010000449.1:0-8330 GCA_043755305.1 Saprospiraceae bacterium | reverse complement strand
TTCAATATAATGGCTGATTTGAGATGCTTATAAATTCAGGCAATACAATTTAAGCATTGGATTTTCTTTCTCAGGAATAATTCTAAGTACCGGGTAGTACCAGCTCTGAAAATAATGTATTAATGGTCGTATCCAGATCACTAGCGAGTCCGCTATGCGTTGCCGATGTCTGTATAATTGTACTCCTCTTTGCGGTAAGCCATCTGAATCTGGAAGGTACATCAAATTTGGCGATTGGTCCGCCATCCCTATGTCCTTCAACTATAAGTTGTATGGCATCTAGATAAGCCTGCACTTCTTTGATTTGGAAATCGGGAAACGTACTTATTGTCCTTGAAGCATCGAGCAAGGTCAGACAGCGCAAGTAGTTTTTCTTCTTGCAGAAAAGCAAGATACCTATATTGATAAATTCTTCGCGTTCTACTTTGGGAACAAGCCGCAATACAGCGTATTCATATATCCATTTATCTTGCATCCTGAATCTCTTTTGTGAATATATCTGCCCTCTTCAAACGTTCCAAAAGATAGGTCACATAAACGGCTTTAATGGCTTCTGGTGATTCGTACCCTTCTCTTGGTACAAGCCATTCATGTGGAATTGGATGGATCAGATTTGACAGTAAGGTTTCATTTATTTCATCTTTGAGTATTTCGTTGGCTTCGTTAATTTTTGTGGCCTGGCGCAATAGCACATGATTGGCGACAGGTAAAAAAGGCTTTTCCCAATGGCCTTTCCAATTGTCCCAGTTGTGGTGGAAATAAAGTGAAGCACCATGGTCTATGAGCCACAATTCATTTTGCCACATTAGCATATTTGTATTGCGAAATGTACGGTCCACGTTGGTAAGAAAGGTATCCATCCACACAATCATAGACGCTACTATGCCATTGACTTTAGTTACCACAGGGTCATACGTTATGGAACCTTGCAGATAAGCCATTCCCAAATTCAAACCAGTACTGAATTTTAGTAAGTCTTGAATCTCTTCATCTGCTTCTGTTTGGCCAAATCCTTCATGCAATGTGGCAAATACAATTTCAGGAACAAGAAAACCCAAACGCCTTGCAAGCTCAGAGCCAATAAATTCAGCTATCAGGGCTTTTGGACCCTGTCCGGCACCTTTGAATTTCAGCACGTACTTTTTATTATCGCTTGCTTCCACCAGCGCAGGTAAAGAGCCTCCTTCTCTAAGCGGAGTAATATACCGGGTAACCTCAAGAGTTCTTATTTCCAATGCAATTGCTGATTTAGTTGTAAAGTTAATATAAAATGCATTGAATTATCTTAGGCGGAATCAAATTAAATAAATTAAACAACACTTATGCTTAAGGACTGAATTGTTTACCAGTGAAAGCTACGCTTCTTATGTATTTGCCATGACTATTTTCTATGTCATTTTCTAGCACTGCAGCTTGACTATGGACATCTTCAAATACTTCTCTCATGTTTTTTACAAATGCAAAAGGAATTCCATTATGCTCTAATTTTTCAATAATATATGCTGCACTAAATTTTATAGCCTGCTGTCTGATAAATACATTTAGGGCTACCCTATTTTTCAATCTGTCAATATTGGTTTTAAATTCTGCAGGCATTGAAAGTCCCAGTAAATCTACAAATTTAGAAAACTGCACATCGCTGCCAATGGAAAGCATTATTAACTTGCCATCAGATGTAGAAAACACATCCCCATAAGGCGCAATATTTGGGTGTTTTGTACCTATTGGCCGTGCGACATGCCCTTCCATTAAAAAATTAGTAGCCTGATTGATCAAGCCCGACAGAGCGCTTTGGTAAAGTGAAACGTGCATAATGCTGCCCTCCCCTGTTTGCTGTTTATGCAATAATGCTATCAATGCAGCTTCTTTGATTTGATGCGAAGCTATTATATCTATCATTGCAACCGGCATTTTTGCCAGTGTATCGCCGTCTCCACACATAGATATATATCCGGCTTCGGCTTGCATGACGAGGTCATAGCCTGGCCGCGGATCATCATAGTCAAAAGCATTGAGTTGGATAAAAATGATACCTGGGTATTTAGATAAAATGGTATCTATATCTATATTGAGTTTTTGAGCAGTCGTCTTTTGATAGTTTGAGATAATGATGTCGGCACTTTCAATTTCATCTAATAGCAAATTATAATCATCAGCGTCATTCAAATTTAAGAAGTGGAATTCTTTTCCATAATTTGCACTGTGGTAATAAGCGGAAGGAGTGGATTTAATGGCTTCTTCGGGCAACTTCCAGGACCTTGATACGTCGCCTCCTGCATTTTTATTTTCAATTTTGACTACCCTGGCACCAAGCTCAGCAAAAAAACTACCAGCCAATGGGCCAGCCAATACGCTTGCCAATTCTACTACTTTTATATCCTTGAAAAATGTATTTAACTTCAAAATATACAGAAGGTTAAGATGTAAAAAATAATCTTTATAAATAATTTCACAAAATTGCCGGATAGAATCGAGGTACTCTAAACCAATAACTAATAACCAATAACTAATAACCATTAACCATTAACTAATAACCATTAACTAATAACCATTAACTAATAACCATTAACTAATAACCATTAACCGATACCAACTTCTCTCTATGTTTTCCGCTTTTTCTTTTCTGCAGCCGGAAACAATATATTGTTTAATATTAAACGATAACCGGGACTGTTTGGATGCAGACTTAAATCTGTTTCCGGATCCCCCACAAAGTGCCTGTAATCTTCCGGATCATGGCCACCATAAAAAGTCCACGTGCCATAGCCATACGATCCGTGCAAATAGCGTGCCTCTCCCGCTACTTTGGTCTCCCCTAAAACAAGTACATTGCTTTTTATAAATTGCTTTTTGAAAGCGGTGGACTGGCCCATAAATCCCTTAATGGTCTGTGTATGGTTTTGACAAAGCATAGCCGGTATGGGATCCCACTTTGCAGAAAAGTCAAAGATTTTAAAATAATCATCTTCTGGTTGTACGCCTCTGTCTTTATTGTCAATATCTGAATGCTCGTAAATCATAGGATTGAGAATCAACTCGAAGTCTTTGAATGCAAAAGTTTTGGAGTAATCCAATTTGGTTTGGGCATTGATGTCGTAGCCGTCACCATCATACATCTTATCGCAAATATCTATTCCTTCAACCGCAAGGGCAATATCATAAGTATCTGTGGCTGAGCACATGGCAAACATAAATCCACCACCTTCTACATATTCCTTTATTTTTTTAGCTACATCCAACTTCAGTTGGGATACTTTTGTGTAACCCATACTCTTGGCCTGTTCTTCAGACTTTTCCTGATTGAGTTTATACCATGGTTGTCCTCCATTGGAAGCATAAAATTTGCCATATTGACCGGTAAAATCCTCATGGTGAAGGTGAAGCCAATCGTATTCTGCAAGTTTACCTTCCAATACTCCCCTATCATATATGGTTTCATACGGAATTTCGGCGTAAGTAAGCACCATGGTCACTGCATCATCCCAAGGTTGTATCCGCGATCCTTTTTCATTGTAGTCGGGTGTATAAACGGCAATTTTAGGTGCTTTTTCTAATTTAATAGCTTCTTGATTCACCTCGGCATTATTAATTTCTTCCCTTATGCGGATAAATTCTGCATTGGTTATAACCTCATAGCTTACACCTCTTATCTTACATTCTTTTTCAAAATTAGTGGTATGGTTGAATGCAAAGCTTCCGCCTCTGTAATTGAGCAACCAATATGCTTCAAGGCCTTGATTTATAACCCAATAAGTCATTCCATAAGCTTTGAGATGGTTTTTTTGAGATTTATAATCCATTGGTAAAAGGATATATGAACCCATCACTGACTGGATGATAAGGAGCTGGATCAGAAGAATTTTAATTAATTTCAATTTTTTGTAGGTTTGTATAATTTAATGTAACGTTTTAATTGATTTATAAATGCAAAATTATTGTTAAATTTTGATTAAAGCATAAAATGTGAAAATTCATTAGATTTTTTTTTAATATTTGCAGTCCAAAATTTTCTTAGGTGATTGAAAAAATAAGTTTCCAGCATCCTTGGTGGTTTCTGATCTTCTGTGTTTGCGCTGGTCTTTTCTATGCAATGCTAATGTATAGAAAGGAAACTAAATTTGATGAAGGTCCATCATGGTTGAAACCTTTGATGGGGGTTTTAAGGTTTTTATCCGTATTTATTATAAGTTTACTGCTTCTTGGTCCTATAATTAAATCCTTGAAAGAAGATAGAAAAGATCCTATTGTCATCATTGCAGAAGATCGGTCTACTTCTATACCTTCAGGTATGAATACCAAAGATTTGCGAGACTATTCTATTAAATTAGCCGCCATCCGAGATGCTTTAAGTAAAAAATATCAGGTGGAGTCTATTCATTTTGGAGGAGATGTTTCAGATGAAAAAAGTGAAGGCTTTAAAAGTACCTCGACCAATATATCCAATGCATTGGTATATATCAGCGACAATTATGGAGACCAAAACATAGGCTCTATTATTTTGGCATCGGATGGTATTTACAATGAAGGCACCAATCCAGTGTATGAGAACATTAAATTTAATGCTTCTGTAAATACAATCGCATTGGGCGATACATCAATAAGAAAAGACCTGTTTGTCAAAAATGTACTAAACAATAAAATAGCCTACCTCGGTGATAAGTTTTCTATGCAAATTGATGTAGCTGCCAATAATTGTTCCCAAAATTCAACTCGACTCAAAATTGAAAAAGTCAATGAAAATGGAAAAAAACTGGTTCAGGAATTTCCAATTAATATCGATGGCGGGACATTTTTTAAAAGCTTTGATGTATCGATAGATGCAGACCAAACAGGTATTGTTAAGTACAGCATTTCTTTAAATCCAGTTGGCGGAGAGCTTTCATTAATCAACAACAAGAAAGATGTGTACATTGAAGTGTTAGATGGGAGACAAAACATCCTTGTTTTGGCAAATGCCCCGCATCCGGATATAGCCGCACTAAACAGCCTTATTTCCAGTAACAAAAATTACAAAGTAAAAACTGCATTTATCACAGATGATAAGGTAAATGTAGCCGATTACAATTTAATTATTTTGCACAATTTGCCATCCGACCAATTTGATGCAGCTGGTGAAATTGCTATTGCTAAAAATAAAAATGTGCCTTTGTTGTACATTGCCGGAAGTCAAATCAATCCAGTTAAGTTTAATCTAGTGCAAGATGTCATCAGAATAAGAGGAAATACAAGAAACATCGAAGATGTCGAACCTACCTACAACAGTGGATTCAGCCCATTTACTATAAGTGAAGGCTTGAAAAATCAGTTGTCAAGATTTCCTCCTATGACAAGTCAGTTTGGAATTTTTGAAGCTGTACCTGGAGCAAATGTTTTGATGTATCAAAAAATAAAAAAAATACCTACCAAATACCCTTTATTTGCTTTTTCCGATAAAGCCGGTGTTAAGTCAGGTGTAATTGCTGGAGAAGGATTGTGGAAATGGAGATTGACCGACTATGTAGACAATACTAATTACGATAAAGTTGGGGAGCTCATCAACAAGAGTATTCAATTGGTTACAGTTAAAGACGACAAAAGAAAATTTAGGGTGAACATTCCAAAGAATATATTTAAAGAGAATGAAAATATTGTCTTTGACGCTCAAGTCTATAATGATGCTTTTGAAATGATCAATGATGGTGATGTGCTCCTTACCATCAAAGACCAAAATAAAAAAGAATACAAATATAATTTTTCAAAAACCAATAAGTACTATACACTTGATGCTGGTTTATTTCCTGATGGAAATTATGGCTATACGGCCAGCACTTTGTACAAAGGGTTGCCCTTATCAATAGGAGGAAAATTTTCTGTAGAGGCTATTCAATTAGAACAATATGATCTCACAGCAAGGCATGATGTGATGAAAGGGATTGCCGATAAGTTTAATGGTCAAATGTATACCTTGGCCAATATGGTAGAATTGGAAAAAGCCATCATTGATAATAAAGCAATGAAACCAATGGTTTTCCAAAGCACTGTTACCAAATCACTACTTCACTATCACTGGATCTTCTATGTTATAATGGCATTTTTATCCTTAGAATGGTTTTTAAGGCGTTACTACGGAAGTTATTGATCAAGTAATTTTCATTTAGGCAATTAGGAGTATTTATAAAGCATTAATTTTTTATTTCAACCATTACAATAAAGTTATTGTTTGGCTTGATCTTATAAAGTTCGCTGATCCTGAAAGGAGCTACATAACATATTTTAGTATTGTGTTCAAATAAAATTAAGTTATCTTTTTGCGTGCTATCCATTTTTTCATCAGTAATAAATTTTTTCAACGATTTAGAGAGGCCAGTCATACCGAGCGGTTTAAACGTATCGCCAGATTTGCGACTTCTTGCTTTTAACGGAAATGGATTTTGGTCAAAGCCAAGATACTCTGTACCTTTTTGAAAAACAATATCCTTTGTTTCAATCACTGAAATCGATATTTCTCTGTCATTGATAATGTAAGTACCTGCACATGCAATGGGGATTTCGAATGAGGTTGACTCACTTAAAGGTTTTATGGTTATGCTAGATCGATCTTTTGTCAAAGCATAGTTGGCAGTAACAGATTTAGCACCAATTTCAACAGAGGCCCATACCGAATCGGTCTGAATTCGATTGAAGCCATAAGGCTTGGCAATGTAATATAATATAGATGTCGCATTGGTGTGTTTGCTTAATGCCTGCAGGTTGACTATTGTTGTGCTGTCTGTAACTTTCACTATATTATTTTCATGAATAAAAGTCTGGAGAAGTGCTTCAGTCTCCTTGAGGTACTGAATGCTTTTTGAAATATTCATTTCAGTATTGACACCTATATCCCTGAGGGCAGGTATAAATTGCTTTCTTAATTTATTTCTTAAGTATTTTGGATCTTCATTGCTTTGGTCTTCTCTAAAGGGAATATGATGAGTCGCTGCATAGTCGTAAATTTCGCCTTTTGTTATGGATAGTAAAGGGCGAATTATTTTTCCATTGAGATTGTCATCCATTCCAGATAATCCGGTAAGCCCTGCAGCCCTGAAGAGATTTATGAAAAATGTCTCGATCTCATCATTTAGTTGATGGGCTGTAGCTACTTTGTGGTAATGGTTTTTGTCGCATAACTCAGTAAACCATTGGTACCTGAAATTCCTGGCCTGCTGCTGAAAATTCTTAGTTTTTCTTAATCTTTCAGGAAGTATAGTCGTATGACATACTATTTGGTGCTCTCTCGCAAAATCAATCACCAATGATTCGTCAAGGTCACTTTCTTCGCCCCTCATTTTGTGGTTGACATGCCCAATGGCTATTTTGTAACCCAATCGAATTAATACATCTGCCAAAACCATGGAGTCTACACCACCTGAAACACCAATAAGTGCGACCTGCTCTTTAGTCAATAGATTTTTATTAACTAAGATTTCATTAATTTTATGGAGCATTTATTATATTTGTATTTCAACAAAAATTTATTAAATCAATATGAGGTTTCTTATCCCTAGCTTAACGTTTTTTCTTATGGCTATATCTTGCAAAGAAAACACAAAAATCGGAGAAAGTGCACAAAAAAAGGATGAAAGTGCCAACCCTGAACTGACAGCGCATAAGCCTGTACCCAAGGCGTCTGTGAATATACCAGCTTTGCATAGCCAGGCCGAAGCGATTCTAAAATTTAGAGAGGAAAACGGCCCAAAAAAATGGGCCATTATTGATGTTGGAGTTTGGAAATACGATGGCATATTTGATAATGGAAAATTATTAAAACCCGAGCATGTAGAAGGCAGATGGATCGATTTCGATCAATTTGGAAAGTACGAATATGGTTTTAAATCCAAGGTATTGGGAAGTGGTAGATACCATTATGACAATGACAAAAGCACTTTATTGCTCCTGGATGATGACCAAAATAAAAAGCCTGAGGAATACAATACACGCTTGATAAATGGTATTATGATAATTCAAGGTATGGATACATATCAGGACGATGGATTTCAAGCAAAATTATCAAAAATGGAAGCAAGGCTAACCTAAAGAATGCCACATTTTAATTAACCTTTTTTTCAAGGTTGTATATTAAGGAAAGACATCAATTTTGTTAAAATATTAAAAAGAGTATGACATGAGAAAAATTATTGTTTTGTTTTTTTTATTAATGATGAGTCAAGGATATAGCCAAATAATAAAATGTGGCGATGTCTTATACAAAGATTATTTATACAGAACATACCCTGGATTGAAGGAGTTAGTCCCAAGACCCGAAAACGCCATAATCTCAAGGGCTGGCACTGTTTATAAAATACCGGTGGTAG
>JAYUTD010000448.1:0-3333 GCA_043755305.1 Saprospiraceae bacterium | reverse complement strand
CCCAGGTGATAAAAATTGTAGATAAAGTCAAGCCTCAAATAATAGCATGCAAAGATGTGACTATAGGATTTAACCAAGGATGTAAGTCGCAAGTCACGCTTACCAATAAAGCTATAGATGAAGGCAGTTGTGCTTCTGTAAAATTGTATTGGATCGTAGAAATTGATTTATATGCAGATGGTGTAAATGACTTATACTACTCAAATACAGGAACAGGGGATTTTTTCATACCTCAAAAAAACAACAACGAAGAACTAAAAATCACATTGCCGGGCTTATATGGCAATGGCATTCATAAAGTAGTATGGAAGGTCAAAGATTCATGTGGCAATCTTACTTCATGCTCATCTACATTTACGACCAAGGACACTACACCGCCATTGGCTTATTGTCCGGGACAGGTAAGTGTTGGCGTAGCCAATGATGGCAGCCAGGTAAGAACAGGTGCGGCTATGTTTAATTTTGGGTCTATCGACAATTGCACCGCACCTCAATACATAAGAACTTCTTTCTCTGCGAATATTGCGGACTCCATCAGATTTTTTGATTGTAGCAATGCCGGATTCCAGGAATTGAATGTTTATTTCCACGATTTATCAGGAAACAGCGCTTTTTGCAAAATAGCACTCACTGTATTTGACAACAATGGCTGTCAGGGCAATCTGTCGCTTCAAGGTAAGGTCATGTTGCCACAAGGCAGGCCTATGCAAGCCGGTAAAATTCAATTGCAGGCAAACAATGACCAACTCAATCTCTACAGAGAAATCGACAATGGGGCATATATGTTCGAAAACACTGCTATCTACACGGATTCAAAAATCATTCCCAGCAAGCAAGGTATTGAGGCAGGTACCATTGACCTTGAAGATTATATTTTATTTAGAAACTATCTGATGGGCATTGATACACTTACTCCACTGGGATACCTTGCCGGAGACATCAATGAAGATGGCAGGGCTAATGGACGAGACATGGTATTGCTCAAAGATTTTATTAAAAACAGCGCAACTACTTTTGGGCCCAACGACTGGAAATTTGTGGCTTGTTATTTAGCTTTAAATAAAGTAAACCTTAAAAACTATTCCCCTATATACGAAACCAAAAATTTCAATGGAGCTTTGGATTTTGTGGCTATTGCAAAAGGTGATTTTACAGAAAGTCTGCCTATACCGGCTGAAGGCAGGACCGACGACAATCTATATGTAATCGAAGGAGAGATGGCCACCATAAATGGGGAAAGTTATGTACCTATGTATTTAGATAAGTCATTAAATATTGATGCCCTTCAATTGACCTTGTTGAATACTTCCAGGGACAAAATATATACATCTGCAGATGCTGAATTGGTCAGCGATGGAACATCGACCTCATTTTTTGTATTCAATAATATGGAATACAGTAAGAACAGTCCATTGTTTTACATTAAAGCCGATGGATATGAAAAGGAAGGTAAGCTAAGTGGATATGCAGTAGAAAAAGGCATCTATGGCAAAGTGGCATTGTCTAAAAAAACAAGCAATCAGCCAAAGGCAAATATATGGCCCAATCCAGCACAGGCTTTCATTACTGTAGATGCAACAGTCAATACTGTTATAGAAATTTACAGCATGTCAGGCGAGTTGAAAGCCAAAGAGACTATACTTGGCTACAAACAAAAGATTGACATTAGTACACTGCAATCTGGTGTGTATATGTTGAAGAATTCAAAAACCAAAGAGGTAAGTAAGTTTGTAAAAATGTAAAAGCGGAGATAATTTACCTTAAATAAAAGACTACAAAAAAGAGGCCACGTGGAGACATGTGGCTTTTTTTGTATGAAACAGGGACTGGTAATTTTATTTGTAATAGGTTTCAAATAATTATATCTTTGTAATAAAAAAGAAAATGGGCTTGGTACATGCTGAAGTGGAATTGATCAATGCTGGTGATTTGGAAATGGTAAGAAGAAATTTTCTTGATCCTGAAGATGTGAAGAGAATCACAGTATCCATGCTGGTAGATACTGGAGCGTATAATTTGTGTATCAATGAAGACATTCAAGCCCAACTCCAACTGCCATTTGTTGAAAAAAGATTGGGATACACTGCAGACAACCGACGCATTGAACTCGATGTAGTAGGCCCCGTCTTCTTAAAATTTAAAAACAGGACAACTTCATGCCTTGCTATGGTTTTGTCCGGGGATAGCGAACCATTGCTTGGGGCTATACCGTTAGAAGATATGGATGTTTTGATTCATCCTCAAAGACAAGAATTGATAGTAAATCCTGAGCACCCTTATTTTTCGGTGATGTCTTTGAAATAGGATTATTTGCTTATAGTCAAAATCATTGTGCAATAATTTGTTGAACACAGCTATGCTTATTTTGAAATAGATTTATATAAGAATTTTGAAATTCGCCACTGCTTTGATACATAAGTATTGGCGATTTTCTTATTTTTCCAGTTCCAATACAATAGCTATATTTTCTTTTATTTTTTCTTCAATAGAAGAGGGCAGTTCTCCTATCTTTGAGATCAATCTATTGTTGTCTATCGCACGCATCTGGTCTATCATCACATCACAATCATTTTTCATATTTGCTACGCCTCTTTTAATATGTACCCTTAAAATGTTTGACGCCTTTTCTACATTGGTAGTAATTGGACAGATGAGTGTAGAAGGGTGATTGATTTTATTTAACATATTGCTTTGTACGATTACTACAGGTCTTGTCTTCCCAGGTTCAGTTCCTTTTTGCGGATTGAGATCTGCTATCCATATATCAAATTGTTTAACCAACATATTCGATGCTTTCAAATTCATTCAAGACCTTCATCGATTCTTTACTGACCAAAGCAGACTCAGTTTTTAGTTTTTTTTCTAAAAGTTTTCTGCGTTGAATCTTATTGTAATGGTCTAAAGCCTGATTGATGTACTTGTTTCTAGAAATATCAATTTCTGATACAATGCCATCAGTGGCTTCAAAGATGGCGTCTTCAATTTTTAAAGAAATGGTTTTCATGTTTTAACTTCACTTTGAATGTAAAAGTACATATTATATTTGTATATTAAGAAAGTATATTATATTTATAGATACTATTTATGCAATTTTTATCAAAAGACAAACATAAATAGCCAAAATCATTCCCAGAAAAACCAAAAATTTTCCCTATCTTGCACTATTGATTTAATACCATTTTTCACTACTTATGCAAGATTTTTGTCACCTACATTGCCACACCCAATATTCACTGCTTGACGGCGCTTCTGACATCAATGCCCTGATGGAAAAAGCAGCGAACGATGGCCAGACTGCGGTAGCGCTGACAGACCACGGCAATATGTTTGGCG
>JAYUTD010000447.1:0-3339 GCA_043755305.1 Saprospiraceae bacterium | reverse complement strand
CAGCCTGTAAAAAATACAATACCGATGTTTTAAAGCCACTGAAACTAAAATTCAGGCCGGTAAGGTGAGGTTCTGCAAAGGTGAAAAGTGGCGTCCCTATTTTTGCCCTACTATCTATTTCCGGACCGGCAGGATAACCAAGTCCCAACATTTTTCCGATTTTATCAAAAGCTTCACCTGCAGCATCGTCTATTGAAGTACCCATAACCTGCATTTGATTGTAGGCATCCACCTTTACTATTTGCGTATGGCCGCCTGATACCGTAAGACAAAGAAAAGGGAAGGCAGGAGAAGGCTTTTCTGCAAAATGTGCCAGAACATGCGCATGCATATGGTGTACCTCTATCATTGGTATGTCCAAAGCCAATGCCAGGCCTTTGGCAAAATTAACCCCTACCAATAGACTACCCATAAGACCGGGCCCTCTGGTAAATGCAATGGCATCCAGCGAGGTCTTGGATACAGCCGCCTTTGACAATGCGGCCTTTACTACGGGAAGTATATCTATGTGGTGTTGTCTTGAAGCAACTTCCGGCACTACCCCACCATATTGCTCGTGAATGCTTTGTGAGGCTACTACATTGCTCAGCACTATACCGTCTCTAATTACAGCAGCGGAGGTGTCGTCACAAGATGATTCAATTGCAAGTAGCGTGGCCAAATGGAGGTTTAATTTCTGCAAAGATAAACCAATAATTGCACAATACCATCTTACCCGGGAGTGAACAATACTCCTTTTCACAGTCTGAATCTAATAGTTGCTCGGTGAATGTGCAAATAATAAAACTTGGCATTTTTCCATTTTATAAAATTTTATTGCGCAATAAATAAAATAAAATTTGCATTTTGCATGCAATCTTAAATTAATACAGTAGCATACAAGCAATATTTGAAATTTATGGTATAATATGTTTTAACAACCTTGATGCATTGGCACAGTCTTTCCAGTCCAATGAATGCCATTTCTGTTAAAAAATTATAGCGTGAGCGTAACTTTTTTTTATATTTACATTTAGGCACAGTTCAGGCGGTAAACTATTTCAACAGCCGGATAAAAGTATAATGCCTCTGAAAAACACTATTTTCCTGCATACAATCGCAAATAAGATTGTGTTGAAAAGTGGAAAGTAAAAGTATCATTTGCATTACAAACGGCGTTTTATTGATATTTTAGACTGGTTCAGCTGCTTATAATTAATACCATATTGGCTAAAGTAGCAGGCCTTCATTTAATCTAAAAAGGAATTTGAGGAACATGATTAGCATAGCATTTAAATCAGAGTACAAAAGAAACAACCTTACAAAAATTTCAATACTTTCCGATAAAGACAGTTTTATCTATGGATTTTTTGAAAATTTTTTATTGGTTGAAAGTGGCAGATTTCCGATAAATGAGTTTCAAAAATTTATCACTGAAAATACCGGCCCCAGCACAACTATCCATTGTACTTCTAAATCCTCGTCTTTTACGCATACAGATGAAGCTGGACTTGAAATCGTAAAACCCCAAACCCTATATAAAGAATTTTTCGATGTAAACCCAACCATTTATTGTTGCTTTAATGATACTAATTTTCCTCCTGGTACAGAAAACATAAAACATTTTTCGACCATTGTCAATGATCATTTTAAGTACGATGCCAAAATGGTATGTTATGCACATTTTGGAAAAAACACTTTGATACTTTGCATTACCGGCTTGGAAGGTTTCAAATTTTACAACCAATATGAAATAGAAACAACTGCAGACGTGCTGTATTTTATGAAAGCTGTTTTTCAAAATACAAATACCGATGAGTCGCTTATCAACATTTTGGTTGGCGGATATATCGAAGAGCAGAGCGAGATATACAAAACCATGTATAGACATTTTCAAAACGTCACAAAAGCTAGCGGATTAAACTTCGCAGCAAAAAATGAAACCATCAATGCCCATTCCTACTTTGATCATTATCTCAATATACTGAGATAAGATGAGAATTATAAGTGGAACTTTTAAAGGCCGAAGATTTATACCCCCGGCCAAAAATTGGCCTACCAGGCCAACTACAGACATTGCAAAAGAAGGGCTATTCAATATTTTAAACAACAGGATAGATTATGAAGAGACGGTAATGCTTGATTTATTTGGCGGCACAGGCAACCATTGCTATGAATTTATCTCCAGAGGCTGTACGGATGCTACTTATGTCGATACCCATGGTCCCGCAGTAGGTTTTGTCAAAAGCGTTTCTATGGAGCTTAATATTGAAGCGTATATAACCATCCTGAAAATGGATGTTTTTAAATTCATTAATACTTCAGGGAAATCCTTTGATTATATTTTTGCCGGGCCACCCTATCCATTGCCCACGCTTAATACAATACCGGATAAAATATTCGATACCTCCATTCTGGCACAAGACGGATTGTTTGTAATGGAACACAACCCAAACCATAATTTTAAAATGCACAAGAACTACATCGAAGAAAGAAATTACGGGACAACAATATTTAGTTTTTTTAAGCATAATTGATGTGTGCTAATTTTCCAGGCAAATGAGCTACATAGGTTTTATTGTCAAATTGAAAATTTACATTTAACTTAAATTTATTATCCTAAAAACATGAAGGTTTACTTTCTTACCATATTGATGATACTATACTTAGACATTGCTTCATGGTCACAGGAAATACCTTTTTTGGTCAACTATACAAGACAGGATTACAATGCCGCTCAGCAAAATTGGGACGCAACACAGGATGACCAATACAATATGTATTTTGCCAATACAAGCGGCCTGCTTAAGTACAACGGTGTAAGGTGGAAGTTATTTGGGTTGAAAGACTACAAGATCATCCGGTCAGTACTTGCAGTAAAAGACAGAATTTATACAGGTGCTTACGGGGAATTTGGCTATTGGGAAAAATCGAAAAGAACAGAGCTGGAGTACCATTCCCTTTCTGCACTAACCAAAGATAGAAAATTTTACAGCGAAGAATTTTGGAATATTGTTGCTATAGGAAATAAAATTTATTTTCAATCTTTCGGGGCAATGTACCGATACGATGGGCAATCAATTACCAAATTGAAAATTCCCGGTACCATCATGTTTGCAGAAAAAATCAGAGATACTTTGTACTTGCCAACCATAGGAGGTGGAATTTACAAAATGGTCAACGACACATTTAAGTTACTGGATTATACAGTTCTCCTGCAAAAATCCATTGTCTCAGGACTAGTTGCATTGGAAGATAAAGCAATTCTTGTAGCAACGACCGAAGACGGTGCTTTTATCCTAAAGGACAATACACTCAGCCCACTTGAGGCGTCCATCAATACATTATTGAAAAAACACC
>JAYUTD010000446.1:0-3345 GCA_043755305.1 Saprospiraceae bacterium | reverse complement strand
TCTGTTTCGAAAAACTGTTGAGGAGGTAATCCATATTTATCAAACAATAAATCCAATCCTACAACCCAAAAAAGTTTGCCACTGTCAATATAATTTTTAATAGCCTCTATATTATTACTATCCCAGAAATTCAATAAAACGCCATCGGTTGATGTGTACCAAATGACTATGTCATACTCTAACAACTTATTCTTCGAAGGTGCAATCCCACCATTCTTTTCTATGTTATAAACAGTAAAAGTATATCCTGTGGCGCTAATATCATTAATTATTGTATCAGAGTTGTATAAAATATAATCGTTGTCATCAACCAATAATATCTTTTGTGCAGGTAGCCAACAAATCGTTGAAATTAATAAATAAAGAAAAATGAGTGTTTTTATTTTCATCATTTGGTATAAGATAAACTTCAATTTACTTTTGAATCTTCAAACTTAGATCTAAGCTTCCGGCAGAGTGCGTTAAAGCACCTACGGATATAAAATCAACTCCTGTCTCTGCTATGCGTCTTACAGTTTTTAGGGTTACCCCACCAGATGCTTCAGATTCAAACCTATTATTTATTGTAGCAACTGCTTCCGCTAAAATTGGCAATTCAAAATTGTCCAACATAATTCTTGTGATACCACCTTTATCCAACACCTCATGTAACTCTACAAGGTTTCTCACTTCTACTGTAATTTCCAGGTTTAACTTATTATCTTTCAGATATTTATGAACCCTTTCTATAGCTTTACTGATACTGCCGCACCCATCCACATGATTGTCTTTTATCATTATCCAATCATACAATCCATCTCTATAATTGTTACAACCACCTACCCGTACGGCCCATTTTTCTAAAAACCTCATCAACGGTGTTGTTTTTCTCGTGTCCAATATTTTTACAGGCAGATCTTCCACTTCCACCGCAAATCTTGAACAAATAGTAGCTACACCACTTAGCCTTTGCAAAGTATTCAAAACCAGTCTTTCCGCTTTTAACAAAACCTGGGTATTGGCTTCCACTTCAAAGGCTATGTCACCATACTTTACATCTGCTCCATCCTTAATAAAAGGAGTAAATACCGAAGTAGGGTCAAGTTTTTTAAATACTTTTTCAGCAAATGCTATTCCTGCGATGACACCATCGTCTTTGACTTTAAGCAATGCTTTTTTTCTCTCGTCAAATGGAATACACGCCAGTGAAGTATGGTCGCCTTCTCTGATGTCTTCGTACAATGCCGCCTCAATAAAATGGTTCAGTTCTTCCTCATTTACACCTTGCATATTAACTCCTATTTTTTACAAATGTAATACCTTTATTTAGTAAAAATGGTTTGTTATTTACCGAGCAGGGTGATTTTTATGAAATAAAACTTGAAACCCATGGATATGACCCACTTTTGTATAGCACTCAACATTTATGAAATAGAAGTTATTTTTAGGGGTAATTTTGTCATTATATCGTTTTCAAGGTTAAGGATCTGTTAAAAGGTTCATCGGCAAAACCAATAAAACATATCCAGCGTTAAAGTGTTACATTCATTATTTAACGAAAGCAATTTTTCATGAAGCAAACATTATCATACATTACAGCAGGACTGGCAGGCGGTCTGATATGTTTTTTTCTTTTGCAACACGCTCCTGCCCCAAATTCTACTGAGTCAATTAACGCAGCGAAACTAGTATCCTCATCATTCCAAAATAATGCAGTTGTCGGGCCTGATTTTGTTACAGCTGCTAAAATTTCTACCCCGGGAGTTGTACATATTCACGCTGAAGAAAGCGACCAACAAGTAGCACAAAATAGACAAAAAAAAAGAAATCCCTTTGAATTAAACATGGAGGATTTTTTCGGAGGCGGAGACTTCTTTGGGAGGAGTTTTTACAGACGGCAAGAAGGTTCCGGCTCAGGAGTGATCTATACTAAAAATGGTTATATTGTTACCAACAACCACGTAGTAGGTTTTGCCGATATTATAACTGTGATGACTTCTGATGGTAAAAAATATGAAGCAAAAAAAATAGGCACTGATCCTGCCTCTGATTTGGCTGTTATAAAAATTGAGGCGAATAATCTATCTCCATTAAGTTTGGGTAACTCCGACAATCTTAAAGTAGGAGAATGGGTGCTTGCAGTTGGTAACCCTTTTGGTTATCTGACATCAACGGTGACTGCTGGTATAGTGAGCGCAAAAGGAAGAGACCTGGACATGATAGATGACGAAAAATCGATAGAGGAGTTTATACAAACCGATGCGGCAATTAATCCAGGCAATAGCGGAGGCGCACTAGTCAACGCGATTGGGGAGTTGGTTGGAATCAATACTGCCATTGCCACACCAACAGGCGTATTTGCAGGCTATTCTTTCGCTATACCTTCAAATTTGGTCAAAAATATAGTCTCTTCTATTATTGAAACCGGTGGTAACATAGAGAGGGTAAGTTTGGGTATTGGTGGATATGATATTGACAAGGCTATTGTTAAAGAATTTGATCTTAGGGTTACCTCAGGATTTTACGTTGAACAATTAGATATTAAAAGTCCTGCTAAATTGGCAGGTATATTGCCAGGAGATGTCATAATTAAAGTAAATGAAACAAAGATTACGGAATTCAATGACATTGAATCTGTACTTAAATATACTAAGAGCGGAGATATCCTGCAGATAGTTGTAAATAGAAATGGTAAAGAAATAAACCTTCCTACAAAAATGAGGAAAGGATTGTAAGAAGCAATGGTATTAAGCTTCAAAGAAAAAAGTTGGTTTTTCGTTTTGTTTTGATTGATCCCTCTCTTCTTCCAAGAAAGAGGGATCTTTTTTAAAATCTATTTTGTGAGTAGGACGCCCAACCATACCGATAATAAACCTAAAGCAATTGAAAGGAAAATATATGCTGTAGCCAACCCAGTTTGGTTTTTTTCAAAAAGCACTAAAGTCTCCAGGCTCAAAGTAGAAAATGTGCTGAATCCACCACAAAATCCGGTAATTAATAACAGTTTGCCATATTCATTAGACGATGCTTTATTAAAATATTGAAACAAAATACCTGCGATAAAGCAACTAATTATGTTTGCCAAAAAAGTTGCATAGGGAAAACCAGATTTATTGTAAGGATAAATGGCGATTCCTAAAGAATATCGCAAGAGTGAACCTAAGCCACCGCCTAAAAATACCAATGCCCAATTCATAAAGTGTGCGTCAATAGTTTGCGCTTTTTAGCATACCTTTCAAGAAAGTAGGTCATAGCCATAGCAAGTAAAAATATAATAAGCAATAAATATAAATTGCCAACTTTTTGCAATGAGATTGCCACCACGATAAATAAAATATTGACGACAATGAGCACACCAGTAGCCTG
>JAYUTD010000445.1:0-8388 GCA_043755305.1 Saprospiraceae bacterium | reverse complement strand
TTGGTGTTAAGTAGAAAACCACCTACCATAAAAAGAGCTCACTTTATTGTAACTTATGCTCCATACTTATATCCGTCAATGCTTTCATAAATGCTACGAGGTCACTCTTTTCTTCGCTGGTAAGATTGAGTGGCTTTACTAACAAGGTATCTATGTTTAGAGGCTTTGGCACAAATTTGTAAGGATTGCTGTAGTATTCTACTACTTCTTCAAGTGTATTAAACATACCATTGTGCATATAAGGTGAAGTAAGAGCTACATTTCTCAATCCTGGCACTTTGAATTTGCCAAGATCGGCTTCTGTTTTTGTAACATCATACCTGCCTTTGTCTGTAAATTGACGCTCATCAAAGAGGCCAATATTTTTGAACTCATCAGCTGTAAAATCAGGGGTAAAGTGACAATCAAAGCACTTGGCTTTCTTACTCATAAATAAGGTCCTGCCTCTTATTTGGGCATCGGTCATCGACGGTAACTTATCATTCATATAATTGTCAAATCTGGTATTTGTGGTTTCCAGTGTTCGTTCGTAATCTGCAATGGCAGTAGCTATATTTTTTTCCGTGGCTTTCTCATTGAATATTTTCTTGAACCAAGCGCTGTATTTATTGTCTTTATTTAATCTTTTGGCGACTTTCTTTAAATCAAAATTCATTTCCAATGGGTCCTGGACAGGAAAATGGACCTGATCTTCCAGACTTTTTGCTCTTCCATCATAGAAAAATGCATTGCGGGAAGCCATATTCATTACAGAAGGACTATTGCGTTTTCCCCTTTTTCCATCTACACCAATACTAAAATTGAGGGTATCTGCAAATCCATGGTCCGGCTGGTGACATGAGGCACAGCTGATGCTATAATCTTTGGAAAAAGCTTTTTCGAAAAACAGTTTTTCGCCAAGTTCTGCAGAAGATCTTGGTTCCGGCTCTAAAGCAAAAGATAACATTAATGCTGAAAAAATAAAGCATGATAAAACTGCGATTCTCATGGTGCAAAGTTAATCACTTTCAAATAATAATGGTGTGACTTAAAGCACAATTGTAATTGTTACAATTGCTGTAAAATCTTTTTCTTGAATTGAGATAATGGCATTGGTGAAGATTTTAGAAAAAATGACCATTTTTTTCTCAAGACCAATAGGCGCTTCTCCTTTTCTTTTGAAAATTCGTAGAAGCAGCCAACAATAAAACCCAAAATTCTGCTATTATTTGACGGTCCAAAGTAAGATTAGACTAAGCCTATTGCCATATAGCATTAATTATCAATAGTATATACATAACTAATATTTAATTTTGAAATTTGACAACATAAAACATTGGCATTCATTTTGAAAGAAAGTAAATATTTATTATTTTTGCACTCCAATTTTAAAATATTTATAATAAAAGTATAAAGATGAAAAGCGATATCCATCCAAAAGAATACAGATTTGTAGTGTTTAAAGACATCTCAAATGATGAGGCATTTTTAACAAGATCTTGTTGTAATTCAAAAGAAACTACTACTTGGACAGATGGTAAGGAATACCCACTTGTGAAAATGGAGATTTCTGCATTTTCACACCCGTATTTTACAGGAAAAATGAAGTTTGTAGATACAGCAGGAAGAATTGATAAATTCAACAAGAAGTTCGGGAAATTTGCTACTGCAAACCCTACTGAAAAAGAATAAATCTTTTAGGAGAGTAAATTTTAAAAGACCTTGTTTGTTGTTCATTCAGGGTCTTTTTTTTTGTTTTAATCTGATTTCTTGCCTACCACATAACTTTTAGAATGTAAATATGTTAATGTTTTTACAATGTTTGTTTTAATTATCGAGATGGATATATATTATATAAATTTGATATGCTTTATAAAATAAAAGATGAGAAATATTATCTTATTTGACGATGACAATTGGAGGCACTTACTGCCCATAACCTATATGAGACCACTTGGTGATATCCGTGTTGGTATTCTGACTATGGCAGAAAAATGGGCTTTTTTGCATAAGGCTAGTGTAAGTTTCATTACCCAGGACCATCTATCAAGCAAATTTCCTGCTATCGTTAAGGAAGACAACCTATTAATAAATAGTGCTTGTTTTCCCACTGATAAATTAGTTGCTTATACAGATTCTCTAAAGCTAAATCAGTCCTTAATGTACAATGATGAATTGATCGCTGCAAGACTGGATAAAACGCAGTTTGAAAAATTGATAAACGATGAAGAAGCGGATGAAATCAAAGCAATAGATATCTCTAATGAAGACCATTGTGTGGAAAAGATAACCCATCCTACTATGCTATTTACACTAAATGGGAGGGAAATAATCAGAGACTTCAATTTTATTACTCAAAACAGACAATCTGCAGAAATAAGCCCTACCAATAAAATAATAGGCAATCACGCAGTATTTTTTGAGGACGGAGTGAAAGCCGAGTGTGTAATATTCAATACCACTGATGGGCCAGTTTATGTGGGGAAACATTGCCAAATAATGGAAGGTTCAATGATTAGAGGTCCTTTTGGTATGGGTGAAAATAGCATTATAAAAATGGGGGCAAGAATTTATGCAAATACATCTCTGGGACCAGGTTGCAAAGTAGGTGGTGAGGTGCAAAATGTAGTATTTCAAGCAAATTCAAACAAAGGACACGATGGCTATCTAGGCAATTCAGCCATCGGAGAATGGTGCAATTTTGGTGCTGGTAGCAATAACTCGAACCTCAAAAACAATTATGAAGATGTAAAACTTTGGTCATATATTACAGAAAGATTTGAAAAAACCAATCTCCAATTTTGTGGTATGATCATGGGAGACCACAGCAAATGTGCTATTTCTACAACTTTCAATACCGGAACGGTCATTGGAGTCAGTGCTAATATTTTTGGAAGTGGTTTTCCCAGAAATTTTGTACCAAGTTTTTCTTGGGGAGGTCCACACGGATATACTACATATGATATTAAAAAAGCAATTGATACTGCAAGAAGAGTTATGGAACGCAGAGGAAAAAAACTTACTGATCATGATATCAAAATACTAGAGTATACTTACTTTGAAAGCGCAAAATGGCGCACCTGGGAATAGCATGATACAGCCACTATACAAAAGACTATTCTCTTACCTTAAAGATGTACATATTGAAAGTACAAGCAGCGATTATAATGAAGTACTGGATTTATACCTTGTCAAAGGCAGGTATCAGTTATGTACCGAAAAAGCAATCTATTCCTATGCTGACAAGTACGATAATTTTGCCAAGGTATTCGATACCATTGATCTTCAAAAAATTGAGAATGTACTGATTCTAGGGCTTGGACTAGCATCAATACCATATATTTTTGAGCAGATACACCATAAATATTTTTCTTACAATGGGGTTGAAATCGATGATGAGGTTATTTACCTGGCAAGCAGATATGTTCTCGATGATTTAAAAAGCAATATTGAAGTGATCAATACAGATGCATACACGTATATGTGCCTCAATCAAACCAAATATGACCTTATCTGTATGGATGTATTTGTTGGTGACAGCATTCCTGAAGAACTAGAGTCTATTGAATATCTAACAATGATAAATGATGCGCTTAGCAAAGATGGTTTGCTTATTTACAATCGATTATTTTTAAACGAATCTGATATTAAAGCCACTACTTTATTTTATGAAAATGTATTTTCTAAATTATTTCCGTTGTCAAAAGCCATAGATACCGGCGGCAATAAAATGTTGTTGAGTCGATAATCCCCTAAAAAGAGCGCTAGTATGGATTTAATATATGAATGGCAAAATGACATAAATAAGAAAAAGGATGAGGCCAAAAAAGTGCTTGATCAAGAAGGACTAAAAAGCATACTTGATGTTGACGCTATAGTAAAACCTATTAATGACGATATTGTATCAAAAATAGATTGTCTAAAATGTGCCAATTGTTGCAAAACAACAGTTACTACGTTCAACCAGGAAGATATAAATAAAGCTTCGAAATTTATTGGAGTATCAAAAAAAGCATTTATCAAAAAATTTTTAATTTTGGATATGGGAGAGTTTACCACAATAAATACACCTTGTCCATTCTTACAAGAAGATAACAAATGTGGTATATATGAAGTACGCCCTTTGGCGTGCAAATCATTTCCCCACACGCATAAAAAATCATTTTTATCAAGGAAACAAAGCCACGAAAACAATTACCTTGTTTGCCCTATCACCTATCATATTATCAAGAAACTTGAAAAAATAGTTTAATTTATTTAAGTGCTATCGTCTTATAAGAAACCCTACTTTGCTCAGCAGCAAAACCCATTTTATGACTATCCATGGATGCTTCCAGAGTAGAAGTGAGTAAGTGCTCATCCTTTGCGTCAACGGCCCTAAGAAAGTCGTGCATCAGGCTCCAATCTCCGCCACCATGCCCGGAACCTTTATTGTCAGCATGTTCTTTTGTAATCCAATCAACTGCGGAATCTTTTGAAAAATCGGCTACTGTTAGTATTTCTTCATCTCCTACGATACAGCCCATAGAACCCATAATACGAGTGCGCCGGCCATGGTAATTGGTAAATGCTTCCATATTGAATCCGGCTGTAATGCCTCCTTCAAACTCCATTGACACTACTTGATGATCGGCTACATTATTGTCACAGTGATAAACACACCTGCCATAGGGTCCTTCTTTGAGTTGGGTCATGATAGCTTCCCCCTTTTTATCGTCTTCTTTTGGAAGATCCATCACATAATTATACCTTCTTCCTCTATAATATATTTTTAAAGCAGAATAAGGACAAGTACTTTCTACTGCACATCCATCTGTACATCTCATTGTGCTGCCTTCCGGCGCATTGGATTTTTTAAACCATTTTAGAGACCCAAATGAACTTATATGGGTGCACTTTTTCCCAATCCACCACCTTAAGATATCAAGATCATGGCAAGATTTTGCCAGTATGATAGGATTGGTAGCTTCACTCACCCTCCAATTACCCCTTACAAAAGAGTGCGCCATGTGCTCTCTTTCTATGGGCTCGAAGTGTTGAACACTGATGAGTTGTCCAAGCACACCACTATCTAGAACTTCTTTTATTTTTCTATAATATGGAGCATATCTTAATACATGGCAAACGGCTACAATGGCCTTTTTATTTTTTTGCAATTGTAAGATATCATTACACTCTTTCCAGGATTGTGCTATTGGTTTTTCGAGTAATAAATTATAGCCCATATCTAAAGCTTTCATTGCTGGTCCATAATGCAGGTTATCAGGAGTAGTTATAATGATAAAATCGGCAAATTTTGGTTTTTTAAAAACATCTTCCCATGTGTAAAATTGATTTTCTTTGGCAATATTATGCTTTTCTGCATACCGCTGCCTTCTTAATTCAATAGGCTCAGCTACACCTATTATATCTAATTCTTCAGGAAATCTTTCAGCATAGCCACCGTATACATTTCCTCTTGAGCCTGCACCGCAAGTGATGGCCGTCAATTGTCGAGTAAGGTTATTGGTATTAAATCCCAAAGACGAAGGAATATATTCAAATTGCTCAATATCAAGACCGCCTATAGATAAACCTATTCCTCCTAGACCAAGTGATTTTAAAATTTCTCTTCTGCTAAATTCCATTGTAGCTAATTTAATTATATTAAAAATGACAAAACAATATTACAATAATATTTTAATTATAGAAAATAAAGGTTATTTAATATTAAATATTCATTATTAAAAGCTTTTTAACTGCCTAATAATCGCTTTTTTTAACTATTTTCGCTTCTTAATTAATCACTAGAGGGCATTTTAACAAAAAAAGTTTTATCTCAATATTAGTCTAATAGTTAAAAATAGTCAGAATGAATTTATTGCAAGGAAAAACAGCTTTGATCACAGGTGGATCCAGAGGCATTGGTGAATCAATAGCCAGAACCTATGCTATGCATGGTGCTAATGTGGCGTTTACTTATCAAAGCAGCGAAGAAAGTGCCAAAAAGATTGAAGCAGAATTAAATGCACTGGGAGTGAAGGCTGTATGTTACAAATCGGATGCCGCTGATTTTGCACAAGCAGAAAAACTGGTTGAGGATGTAGTAAAAGAATTTGGAACTATTGATGTATTGATCAACAATGCTGGAATTACCAGAGATACATTGATATTGAGGATGACAGAAGGGCAATGGGATGAGGTAATTAGAGTGAACCTCAAATCTGTATTTAATTTAACAAAAAGTGTACTCAAGCCAATGTTAAAAAATAAAGCCGGCTCTATTATCAATATGGGTTCAGTTGTTGGCGTATTTGGCAATGCTGGTCAATCAAATTATGCAGCTTCCAAAGCTGGTATTATTGGATTTAGCAAATCTATTGGTAAGGAAGTTGGATCCCGGGGAATAAGATGCAATGTAATTACACCTGGATTTATTGCTACTGATATGACGCATGCGCTTACCGAGGAACAAAGAAAAGCCTATGAGGCAAATATTCCTCTAAAACGTTTGGGCAGTGGTGAAGATGTTGCCAACGCTTGTGTTTTTCTTGGGTCTGACATGAGCACATACATTACAGGACAAGTTATTAGTGTTTGTGGCGGGTTGCTTGATTAATGTTTATTAAACTGTTCTTTTAATATAATTCAATTCTTAATTAGAGCTATGGTCCGTATTTGGTCAATAAATCAATATGTCATTTAAAATATCCTCCACTTATTTTCCCACAGGTGATCAACCTCAAGCCATTGAAAAATTGGTTAATGGGCTTAAAAACAATGATAAGCATCAGGTTTTGCTTGGCGTGACCGGATCTGGAAAAACTTTCACCATGGCAAATGTCATTGAACAAGTCAATAGACCAACACTCATATTGACCCATAATAAAACTTTGACAGCTCAATTGTATGCCGAGTTTACGGAGTTTTTTCCTGAAAATGCTGTAGAGTATTTTGTTTCATACTATGACTATTACCAACCTGAAGCATACATTACACATAGTGATACATTTATTGAAAAAGATTTATCTATTAATGAAGAGATAGACAAATTAAGGTTAAGAGCGACCTCTTCATTATTGTCAGGAAGAAGAGACGTCATTATAGTTGCTTCTGTATCTTGCATCTATGGCATGGGCAATCCGGAAGACTATAAATCTGGTATCATTCGCATTGAGAAAGGCCAGGTGGTAAGCAGAAACGGATTGCTATACAAGTTGAATGATTCCCTTTATTCCAGAACAGAAACTGATTTTAAGAGAGCTACTTTTAGAGTAAAAGGAGATACAGTTGATGTAAATCTACCTTATGCTGACTATGGATATAGAATTATTTTTTTCGGGGATGAAATTGAAACCATTGAGACCATTGAAACTACCTCTGGCAAAAGGATAGCTTCAGTTGACTATGCAGCTATTTTTCCTGCCAACCTATATGTAGCGCCAAAAGATCGATTGAAGCAAATCATTGGTATGATAGAGGATGAATTGTTTGAGCATGAAAAATTTTTTATTGCCGAAGGAAGATACATTGAAGCTAAGAGAATCAAAGAAAGAGTGAATTTTGATCTCGAAATGATTAGGGAATTGGGTTATTGCAATGGCATTGAGAATTACTCAAGGTTTTTTGACGGGAGAAAAATTGGTAGCAGACCATTTTGCTTACTTGATTATTTTCCTGATGACTATTTAATGTTCATTGATGAAAGCCATGTCACAATACCGCAAGTCAGAGGTATGTGGGGTGGAGATAGAGCTAGAAAAATAAATCTTGTAAATTATGGTTTTCGATTGCCATCGGCTTTTGACAACAGGCCATTAAATTTTCCGGAATTTGAAAGTGTAGTCAACCAGGTAATCTATGTGTCAGCGACACCTGGTGATTATGAACTGGAACGGACAGAGGGTGAAATAGTAGAACAAATAGTAAGACCTACCGGACTAATAGATCCACCAATAGAAGTGCGACCTAGTCTCAACCAAATTGATGACTTGCTGGAAGAAATCCAAAAAAGAGTGGACATCAACGAAAGAATTTTGGTAACTACACTTACAAAAAGAATGGCAGAAGAATTGACAAAATACCTTGCAAAACTGAATATCAAAGTGAGGTATATCCACTCTGAAGTAGATACTATGGATAGGGTAGAAATAATAAGAGACTTAAGACTAGGTGTTTTTGATGTCCTGATAGGGGTCAATTTATTAAGGGAGGGCCTCGATCTCCCTGAGGTATCGCTTGTAGCCATATTAGATGCTGACAAAGAAGGATTTCTCCGCAACAATAGATCCCTAACGCAAACAGCAGGCCGTGCTGCAAGAAATGTAAATGGTCTGGTAATATTTTATGCTGACAAGGTTACAGATAGCATGCAGCATACAATGGATGAAACATCAAGAAGAAGAGATGTGCAGATTGCGTATAATATTC
>JAYUTD010000444.1:0-22626 GCA_043755305.1 Saprospiraceae bacterium | reverse complement strand
CAATACATGGATCACACCGTACAGGCTGAAAATGTGCAAGCTACGCTTGTTTACTATTACGCATCATTTTCTACAGATATGGGAAGGCAAGGTATTGTCACGTTTATAAATAAAAATACCTTACTTATAAGTAATTTCTGGATATTTGGTTTTTTGCTTTTATCACTTAGGTATATATTTGCTTATATAGTTTTGTACCGATATTCCAGAACTTCACCTTCTTTAGACTTAAGCCATTTGAACATAGACTTTGAAGCTTATAAGCACCAAATGGGTGTAACTAAACGGATACTCATAAAGTCATACGAAAAGCAAATGTCGCCATTTACACTTGGATTTATTAAACCAATGATATTTTTTCCTGTTTCAGTCCTTAATGCTTTAAATACTGCTGAGATCGAAGCGATATTGGTGCATGAGTTGGCGCATATCAAACGCAATGACTTCATCGTAAATATATTGACCTCTCTGATAGAAGTAGCAATGTATTACCACCCTGTTATCTGGTGGTTACAAAAACAACTTAACATCCATAGAGAAAATGCCTGTGATGACATGGCTATCTCAATTGTCGGAGATAGATTACTATATGCAAGGGCGTTGGTAAAATTACAGGAAAATTTACATATTAATAATAGCCCTGCAATGGCTCTGGCTTTTACAGGAAATCGAAAATCTATTTTTTTAAACCGTATAAAAAGAATGTTTAACATGCCTTACACACAGATCAATATTAAAGAGAAGCTAATTGCTTCACTGGTGCTATTTTTATTGGCACTGGGTATTACTGAAGTCTATGCCCATAAAACAAAAACCAAAGACTTTTCTCTCATCAACAATATAAAGGAAAGCCTGATGAGTGTGCCGCCAGCCAATATTGAACAAGATACTTTTCCGAAAACAAAGAAAAAAGAGTCTGTAACCATTATTAAATCTGAAGGCAACAAAGAAGTCGAAGTAAAAATGGAAGATGGAAAAGTAACCTATCTCAATATAGACGGCAAGCAAATTCCGGAAAGTGAATTTGACCAGCACCGTGATATTATTGATGAAATCCAACCTTTGCATAGAACGGACATCGATAGAAGTTTTGATGGATTTGGGAAATTTGATTTAGGTGATGGAGCCCATGGATTTAGGTTTGACTTTGGAGACATGAAATATATGCCCAAAGGGTTTAAAGGCAATGACTTTTATTTTAATTTTGATTCTTTGAAAGAGAACATATTGATGGGAAAAGACTCTATGTTTTCATTTTTTAACCATAAAAATTTCAACCACGATTCTTTATTAAGGAAATTTGATTCCGGTCAATTAAAAATGTTGTTTCCGAATGGAGATCGTGTATTGGACTTAAGGCATTTTCCTGACAGGTCTATTAAAATTTATCGTGGAGAAGATATGGATGAACTTTCTATAGAGGACTTTGGCGATGACAACGATGGGTTAAGAATAGACAGAAATGACCGTAGCAGGCATGATAGGGATTTTCCGGGATCTGATAGCAGAAGCAATTTGGAATCTATTATAGGAAAGCAACTTAATAGAGATGGATTTTTGATCGGAGGCAAGCCAAACAAGGTCGAGCTTTCAGGAAAAGGATTAAAAATAAATGGTGAAAAGCAAGCTTCAAACATTTGGAATAAATACAAGGAACTTTTTGAAATCGAAACCGGCTTGCCGCTTAGCAAAGATACAAAACTTGTCTTTGAGATAGATGGCAAGGACCAAGGCCGAAGAAAAAGATCGTTTTAATGAGTATAGAATTAAATGATTTCTTTTGTTGAATCGGTGCGGCAGCCCCTTTGTATAAAAGGATAATTTTAAATATTAAATTATAATTTATTAAGCCTTAAAGCCTCTGCAATAAGATATTGTGGAGGCTTTTTTATTTATCAAGATCAAATATAAATAAAATATAATATGTAAGATACTCATATTGTTATTTTAATTCTTAATGCATGACTTGGTTGACTTGACCTGAAATTTGCCCCCTTTTTTAACTATCTTTACACTCTAACTAAAAAAATGTTTTACAGATGGATAGTGTACCATACCAAAGTAAAAACAAGATAAGAATAGTCACTGCTGCCTCTTTATTTGATGGGCATGATGCTGCTATAAATATTATGCGGAGAATAATGCAAAAATCGGGAGCAGAGATCATACATCTGGGGCACAACCGATCCGCGAAGGAAATTGTTGATGCGGCTATTCAAGAGGATGCACAGGGTATAGCCATCACTTCATATCAGGGCGGACATAACGAATTCTTTAAGTATATCTATGACATGCTTCAGGAAAGAAAATCTGGACACATTAAAATATTTGGAGGTGGTGGAGGTACTATACTCCCAACAGAAATCGCAGAACTTCACGCCTATGGAATTACAAAAATATATTCACCTGATGATGGACGTAAGCTTGGTTTGCAAGGTATGATTAACGAATTGTTATCTTATTGTGATTTTCCGGCAGGACAAATTCTTAATGGAGAAATTAATGCATTAAAGTCGGCCCCCAAAGAACAAATTGCAAAAATAATATCATCTATTGAAAACCTGCCCGAAGAAAATAGAGACGCGATAGCACTATTAGAGAAAAACAGTGGGGCAGATCATGTGCCAATACTAGGCATCACCGGCACTGGCGGAAGTGGCAAATCTAGCATGGTAGATGAATTGGTCAGAAGATTTTTAATTGACTTCAAAGACAAAAGAATTGCTATTATATCTGTTGATCCTTCAAAGCGAAAAACCGGCGGTGCTTTGCTAGGTGACCGTATAAGGATGAACGCCATCAATAATGATAGAGTATATATGCGGTCATTGGCTACCAGACAATCCAATCTTGCATTGTCAAGGTATGTAAAGGATTCACTCAATGTGCTCAAAGCCGCTGCTTATGACCTGATCATACTTGAGACTTCAGGAATTGGACAAAGTGATACAGAGATCATCGACCACTCAGATGTTTCATTGTATGTAATGACGCCGGAATATGGTGCAGCATCACAACTGGAGAAAATAGATATGCTGGATTTTGCTGACGTAATTGCCATTAATAAATTTGACAAGAAAGGGGCATTGGATGCACTGCGAGATGTAAAAAAGCAATACCAAAGAAATCATGATTTGTGGGACAAGGATCCCGATACCATGCCTGTATATGGCACTATAGCATCTCAGTTCAATGATCCGGGAACCAATAAATTGTATGCGCATATCATTGCATTAATCAATGAAAAGTGCAAGGCTAACCTTACTTCTTCTCTTTTTGTAAACGATGCAGAAAGCGAAAAAATATACATCATACCCCCACACCGTATAAGGTATCTTTCAGAAATAGCTGAAAACAACAGAAAATATGACTCGTGGCTGCAAAGCCAGAAAAATATAGCTTCACATCTTTATGCCTTGGACAAATTGATAAAAGATAACAGGCTCAAAAATAAATCAGCACTGCTCGAACTTCAAGCGCAGTTGCATCAAGACCTTGATGGTGAATGTTTGAGAAATCTGGAAGCATGGCCCTCAAGAGCAGCGAATTACAGGTCAGATGAATTTGTTTATCAAGTGCGTGGGAAAGATATCAAAGTTCCTACACATACACTTTCATTGTCCAATACCAAAATACCTAAAGTAAGTTTGCCAAATTACAGTGATTGGGGTGATTTACTTAAATGGATAGGGCAGGAGAATGTGCCTGGAGAATTTCCTTATACAGCGGGAGTATTTCCGTTCAAAAGAAAAGGCGAAGACCCTACCAGAATGTTTGCCGGCGAGGGATGTCCTGAGCGGACCAATAAGAGATTCCATTACGTCTCGCTGGGATTGCCGGCTAAAAGATTATCTACAGCATTTGATTCAGTGACGCTTTATGGTGAAGATCCTGACCATAGACCTGACATCTACGGCAAAATAGGAAATAGTGGTGTCAGCGTATGTTGTCTGGATGATGCGAAGAAATTGTATAGTGGCTTTGACTTGTGCAATCCATCTACTTCTGTATCTATGACCATCAATGGACCAGCAGCAACTGTATGTGCATTTTTTATGAATGCTGCAATTGATCAGCAATGTGAGAAATACATTGTTGAGAAAAATTTGCTGCATGTGGTCGAAGCAAAATTAAAACAGAAGTATGAAGACAAAGGTTTGCAAAGACCCACTTACAACGCGACTATACCTGAAGGCAATAATGGATTAGGCCTTATGTTACTAGGCATTACAGGAAATGAAATATTGGATAGTGAAGTGTATGCAAAACTCAAGGATTATGCATTGTCTAATGTAAGAGGTACAGTACAAGCCGATATATTAAAAGAGGACCAAGCGCAAAATACCTGTATATTTTCAACTGAATACTCATTGCGATTGATGGGAGATATGCAACAATACTTTATCGATAAAAATGTACAAAATTTTTATTCAGTCTCAATATCTGGTTATCATATAGCAGAAGCTGGAGCAAACCCTATATCTCAATTGGCTTTCACTTTGTCCAATGGATTCACTTATGTTGAGTACTACTTATCAAGAGGTATGCATATTGATGACTTTGCACCTAATCTCTCTTTCTTTTTCTCCAATGGAGTTGACCCGGAATATGCTGTCATTGGCCGCGTAGCACGAAAGATTTGGGCCAAGGCGATGAAGTACAAATACAATGGCAACGATAGATCGCAAAAACTTAAATACCATATACAAACATCAGGCAGATCGCTGCATGCGCAGGAGATTTCATTCAACGACATCCGTACCACATTGCAAGCATTGTATGCCATCTATGACAATTGCAATTCCCTACACACCAATGCCTATGACGAAGCCATCACTACGCCTACAGAGGAAAGTGTAAGACGGGCCATGGCCATTCAACTAATCATTAACCACGAGCTGGGCCTGGCAAAAAATGAAAATCCATTGCAGGGGTCATTTATAATTGAGGAGTTGACTGATTTAGTAGAAGAGGCTGTCCTTTTAGAATTTGACCGTATTACAGAAAGAGGCGGAGTGCTAGGTGCCATGGAGAGTATGTACCAGAGAGGTAAAATCCAGGAAGAGTCATTGTACTACGAGACCCTGAAGCATACAGGAGAGTTTCCAATTATTGGTGTCAATACTTTCTTGTCCAAAGATGGTTCTCCTACCATCATACCAGAAGAAGTGATAAGGGCAACAGAAGAAGAAAAACAAGCGCAAATAGATACTCTCGTGGCACTCAAAAAAGCCAATGGCGACAGGAAAGAAGCGCAATTGAAAGTATTGCAACTAGCGGCCATCAAAAACGAAAATTTATTTGGTTGTTTGATTGAAGCGGTAAAATATTGTAGCCTTGGTGAGATCACGCATGCCATGTATGAAGTGGGCGGGCAGTATAGGAGGAATATGTAGCTATTAGGATAGGGTTCATTTAATTTTAAAATTTCTCCAACTTGGTATCTCTCTGACAATTCAAAAAAGAGCACCTTCGTAAAGGCCTCAACGGCTTTTGCAATATGCCAAGTATTGTAATTGATAAAATCTAAACCACAGAAGGGTTATACTTTTATAAGTAAGTACTCAATAAAAATTTTGAGTTTGGATCAATAAATCTGACCACAATATTATCTATTAAAATATTGTTATCAACCCATTGCATTTGTTGGGTAAATTAAATTCTCAAGTTTAATCGTGTAAAGAAAAAATTCCAATAAACCATTGGTTTTGTAATTATGAATTATTTTTTTCCGGAAGATGGGGTCACGTTTTCAATAGACGCTATACTTATAATTATACTTTATTGATTGATTCAATATTCTTTTTTTTAACCAAATTAAAGCTATAACAACATGAGATGGAATCTAATTTTAACAATCCTTATCATTATTATCATTATTACCGGATGCGGTGCCATTTATATTATCATCAGAGGGCCAATTGTAGTAGGGCCTGAGCCAATATGCCCCCAATGCGGCCCATTAAAGTGGCTTGGCATCACGCAAGTTTTAGCAGGTTTATTATCTCTTTTTACTTTAGGTAAAGTACGGAACGAAATTAAAAATGATCAATTGAGATAAGTCTAACCCAATTAACTTTGCTAAAGAGGGGTTGGCAATAGGATTGATTTTATTATTGCGACCCTCTTTATCTTATTAAAGTACACTACGATTTAACTGCTGGCCTTCCTTGGTTTGGTGAAATTTGCAGTAAAATTGTAGACTCATGCAATTCATTTGTTGGATTACCTAAATATCCAATCATTCATATTTCCAGATAACAAACAGTATAAAATATAGAAAAAAACAGAGTCACATTCTTGTTAATGCGACACTATAAATTGTATTTTTTAATAACCTTTTAAAAATCAAAATTATGGCAACAAAAAAAGCCTTTATTGTAGGCATCAACGACTATGCGCCAATCGGAGTTGGTGGACAGGATCTAGCTGGGTGTGTCAACGACGCAAAAGATATGACCAACACTTTGGTACAATGTGGGTTTCCTCCGGCAAATATCAGAATACTCACCAATCAAAATGCTACACGAAGTAAAATATTGCTTTACCTCAAGTGGCTGATAGCCGGATGTAAGGCGGGAGACTCTTTAGTGTTTTACTACTCCGGACATGGGACTCAAGTGGCAAATGTTAGTGCAGATTTAGAAATTGATGGAATGGATGAAGCCCTTTTGCCACATGATTATAATACCGGAGGATTTATCAAAGACGATGATATAAAAATGGTAATTAATGCAAACATCAAACCAAAGGTTAACCTTGAAGTCATCTTTGATTGCTGTCATTCTGGTACTGGTACAAGAGCATTCAATGCAGCAATGATGAACATAGATTCCTCGCTAAAAGTCAAAATGCTTGAACAAAGTTTTGAAGATGAATTTTACGCGAGGAATGCTCCTGCCAGGGACAGATCAAGAGTATTAGTACCAGTAGCTGGAATAAACCATACATTATGGGCGGCATGTGCTGACGAGCAATTAAGCTATGAAAGCAATGTAGCCGGGCAGGTAAGAGGCCACTTTACCGTAAGCATGTGCAGGGCTTTGAGAGCATCCAATGGGAGTATTACCAGACAAAGACTAGATGTCCTTATTAAGAATGCCCTTTCAGGATTTGGCAACAACCAAACCAATCAGACAGAATCTATCCCAGCCGAGTTTACCCAAAATATTTTTTCTTAATGAATAGAAGTAATGAAACTTTTTTAATCATATTTTTTAACCAAAAAAATTAAATTTATTATGCCAAATTCAATCAATTTTAGAGCATTAGATGATGCTGAAGTAACAAAAGCCTTAGGCAAGGCAAAGACATTTGAAGCCAATCAACCCAAGAAAATTTTTACCTCAGCTGAACTGAAAACAAAGTTTAGTACATGGCAAAAAAGCCAAAAGGCACCTGAAGAAAAAGTGGTGCTAAACAAAATAAGTGCTGCGCCACTTACAGAAAAAGTGGTGAATTCGATCCGGGCCATCAACGAAAGCATCACACCTACAGCAGAAGCTGTAGTCGCCCAAAAAATGGGTCCGGATGAAGTTGTAAATGCACTTTTTTCCTCTTTGACCACGCTTGAGTACACTAAGATGGAGTCTGAGTACAAGTCAAGATTAAAAGCTGCCGGAACCAATGCAGTAGCCAAGGCACAAGTACAAAAAGAATGGGCTCAGATTGTAAAAGCAGGACAACAAGCTTTTTCAGCAGGTGGATTGAAAAATGTAAAGGAAGCGGATCTAAAGAAGTTTTCTCAAGAGCTTACCAATAACAAAGCCAACTTCACGACAATCACTAATATAGCAAATTCAGCAGTTGCAGTACAAGGATTAGCTCCTGTGGCTCTTACCGCAGCAACAGCACTGAAAGCTGGTTTTGTGCCTGTTACCGGGGTGCAATTAGACGGCCCTGTTTCTACTGAGATCAGAGGATTATGTGATCAACCATTTGCTCAAGGATCATTTACTAAACATTTCCACAAAGGATTTAACCTTGTAGTGAGGATTCCATATTGGTGTCCAACATGGAAGAACCCTTTTAAAGTATGCCACAAAAATGTTACGCTGGCTGGGCTTTCGCTTGACATCGATCTTTCTGTTGGATATAAAGTTAGTTGCTGTGGTGCAGTGGCTTGGGGTCAAGGCAGTGTACAAGTCTGCGGTTCTGTAGTAGGCATAACTTTTTGCGCTGGTTGCACTGCAAGAATTGTAGGTGTAGCAGGTGTAGGCCGAACCACTACAGGCAGCAAGTGTGTATATGGCATTGGTATCAATGCTCAATTGACATGCAAATTTGGCGCTATTACAGTATTAAATGTATCTGTGCCATTTGGATACAATGTTACAGGCCCATGCCCACCGGCTGGATTATGTAAGTAATATTTTATTGCATAAATATTAGTGTCAGCTTTTTTAGTTGGCTGCCATTTTTACAATGACTTCACATCATTTTGCAGGACGGGGAGTTTCCTCGTCCTGTTTTTTAAAACCATTCACTTTATAGAAAAAACATGGTTCTACACATCCATCAAGATACTTGGTTTTGGCTGGTAATTTGCATATTATCCGTATGGCGTATAACGACACTAGTCTGTTATGAAAAAGGCCCATGGGATGTTATGACAAAACTTCGGGCATTGCTTTTTAAATTAAAATTGGGTAGCCTCATTGAATGCTTTCACTGCACCTCACTATGGTTCTCAATATTTTTTTGCATTGTCATTTATCCAGTTGAAATAAAAACAATATTTATAATTCTAGCCATATCTGGTGGAGCCTCTATTATTGAAAACACATTATCAAACCATTACCATCATGACCAATTTAATGAAGACAACTAAACGTTCGTGTTGTGGCACCTACGTAAAAAGCAAGAGGCCAATGCCAAAGGAAAATATTCCTTTAAATCCACAAATATCAAGAGGTATAGAAGTAATATATGTAGGAGCTGGTTACTTAAGTATCACTGGTGAATCCAGTGGACTGATCTACTATGTTTCAGACCACAACAGACATTTTACAGTAGCATCTGAAGACGCAGATGATATTGTGAAAAACAAATCAATCATTTATAAACCTTAGTAAATGAATTAATGATGACAGACAGAATCAATCGGTCATCCTGTCAAGTAAAATCAAACACTCTTTTAAATTTTTAACACCGTCTTTTGCTACAAGCAAATTTAGGGGAGTTTGTTTTAGCGTATAACCCATCTTAGCTCCCTGGTCGGAAAAGTATTGAAATAGATTTTGAAATACTTTTGTCTCATAATAAGGCGACTGTGCATTGTTCAAAAAATAAAGGCGTAGCTTATTGTTTTTTAGAATTAAACGCTCAAAACCTAGTTTTCTGCACTTCCATCGCAATCTCAGTCCATTAAACAATTCTTCTGCTTCTTTGGGAATGCGGCCAAATCTGTCTTTAATATCTGATCTGAATTTACTAATGCCTTCTTCATTTTCGATTTCGTCCAAGGCAGTATACAATGCCAGCCTTTCCTGTGTATTTGCTACGTACCTGTCTGGTATAAGCATTTCTATGTCTGTCTCGATTTCTACTTCTTTGACAAATTCTTTTTTCTTTTCAAACTCTTCAATAAAGAGCTGTTTGAATTCGGTTTCTTTCAATTCTTCTACCGCTTCTTCTAGTATTTTTTGGTAGGTTTCATATCCTATGTCAGTTATGAATCCACTTTGCTCGCCGCCCAGTAAATTACCGGCACCTCTTATGTCCATATCTTTCATGGCAATGTGAATGCCACTGCCCAATTCAGAAAATTCTTCCAGTGTTTTTAGTCTTTGTCGGGCTTCTTCTGTAAGCACAGATAAAGGTGGTGCGAATAGGTAACAGTAGGCTTTCTTATTAGACCTTCCTACACGACCCCTCAATTGATGGAGATCGCTCATGCCAAATTGATGGGCATTGTTGATAATAATGGTGTTGGCATTGGAGATGTCAAGACCAGTCTCTATGATATTGGTTGATACAAGTACGTCAAACTCGCCTTCAATAAAGCTGACCAATGTCTCCTCCAATTTTTCAGGATCCATCTGGCCATGGGCGATTTTTATAGACACATCAGGACATAATTTTCTGATAAGGCCAGCGACTTCTTCCAATGATTTTACTCTGTTGTGTACAAAAAAAACCTGACCGCCACGATTGACTTCTTTGTATATTGCATCCTTTATTAGCTCATCAGAAAAGACCCTTCTTTCAGTATAAATAGGTTGCCTGTTAGGTGGCGGTGTTTTGATTACAGATAAGTCTCTTGCTGCCATGAGGGAGAACTGCAATGTTCTCGGTATTGGTGTAGCCGTCAAAGTAAGGGTATCTACGTTGACCTTTATGGACTTCAACCTTTCTTTAGCGGCCACTCCAAATTTTTGTTCTTCATCTATAATTAGTAAGCCAAGGTCTTTAAATTTTACTTGTTTACTTATCAATGCATGCGTGCCAATAATTATTTCTATTTGACCTAACGGCAATTTTTCTAAAATTTCTTTTTTCTGCTTTGCAGATTTAAATCTGTTGAGAAAATCTATTTTAATGCCAAATGGCTTTAATCTTTCACTAAATGTTTGATAGTGTTGTAATGCAAGAATAGTAGTAGGCACAAGAATAGCCACCTGCTTGCCATCAGTCACTGCTTTAAATGCAGCACGTATAGCAATTTCAGTTTTACCAAAACCTACATCACCGCAGATCAATCGATCCATAGGATGATCTTTCATCATATCCTCTTTTACATCATTGGTCGCAGTATATTGGTCTGGTGTATCTTCATACAGAAAACTAGCTTCCAACTCATTCTGTAAATAGCCATCCGGAGAAAATGCAAAACCTTTGGCTGCCCTTCTTGCTGCATAAAGCTTGATAAGTTCTTTGGCAATGTCCTTAACTTTGGATTTTGTCTTGCGTTTTAGGTTCTTCCACGCATCGCCTCCGATCTTGCTAAGTGCCGGAGGTGAGCCGTCTTTACCTACAAATTTTGATATTTTATGGAGCGAATGTATCCCTACATAAAGAATGTCATTGTTTTGATAAATAAGCCTTACTGTTTCCTGAATATGGCCATTGATATTTATTTTTTCTAACCCGGAAAATCTGCCAACGCCATGATCTATGTGTACTACAAAATCACCGGGCTCAAGCTCTTTGATCATTTTGATGTTCAAAGCCTGGTCCTTACTATAGCCTTGTTTGATTTTAAATTTGTGAAACCGTTCAAATATTTGGTGGTCTGTATAAAGTGCGAGTCTAAGTTTAACATCAATAAAACCAGCAAAAATATTGCCTATCAGCGCTTCATATTTTACATCAGCTTCCAGGTCTTTGAATATGGTTTCAAACCTATCTATTTGTTTGGGGTTTTCGGTGACAATATAATTAACAATACCTTCGGATTGGTTCACCGATAGATTTTCTATCAGCATGCTAAAATTTTTATTAAAATTGGGTTGCGGATTAGCTGTGAAATCAATTGTATGACTTGACTTGCCCAATAGGCTGCTTTCCGCCAATCTTACTTGTGCAAAGTTATTTATTTGGTCGACTATATCGGCAGGGTAAATAAATGCCCTTTCTTCAAATATTTCTCGCAGTTCTTCATTGCTTTTAGCTTCCAGGGTTTGAGCAAAAGCTTCTGCTTTTTCAAAACAAATTTGCAGTTTTTCTACGGTCAGGTCTGCGTCGTTAATCCATATTGCAGTACTTTTTTCAAACAATGAAAGGATAGCTACCTTTTCGTTTTGCTTGAATTGGCTTTTAATATTCGGGATGATGTGTATTTCTGACAACTTTTCTATTGAAAGTTGAGGACCTGGATCAAAAGATCTGATGGACTCTACTTCATCATCGTACAGCTCAATTCGATAGGGCCATTCATTACCAAAGGAAAAAATATCAATGATTGCACCTCTTATAGAAAAGTAGCCAGGCTCATACACAAAATCACTGCGCTCAAATCCATATTCTACCAAAACCTCAATAATTGTGTCTACATCAAATTTTTCTTTCTCTTTGATGACTATTTTTGTTTTTTCCAGTACAAGCGGATCCACTATCTTCTCAAACAATGCTTCCGGATAAGTAATGATGATGCTATATTTATTAGTGGACAGCGATACCTTGTTGATGATTTCTGTTCTGGTAACCATATTGTTTGAATCCAGCTCTTCAAATTTCATAGGCCTTTTGAAGGAATCTACCAGTAGATGTATTTGTTTATTGGGCAAAAGAGAAGATAAAGTATTCTGAATGTAAGCCGCTTCTTCCTTATCATTGGCAATATAAACAATAGAACGTGGTTCCCGAATGTAGGCTGCGGCAAGGGCAAAGCAATTTTGAGACCCGACCATATGATCTAGTTTTATTCGGCCGGGTTTTGCTTCATTGAGCAAATTATTGATGTCTTCCAATCTGCTGTCTTCGCTGTACAGAGCGATAATTTTTTCCAAATTATTCACAAGGCAAAAGTAAGGAAAAAATGGGACAAAAGGTTATGTCACTTATAACCCAATTGTTGTCTTATACAGCTTACCAGCTACCACCGCCGCCGCCGCCAAATCCACCACCACTAAATCCACCTCCACTTGTACCGCCGCCACCTGAAGAGGCAGGGTATGTCGTAAATGCAGAGGCGATTTCTTTGGGTTGGAAATTGTCAGAAAAGTTATTGAAAGGCGCATGACTGTTCATGCCGTAATAGCCGTACCAAAATGGGGCCATTGATTGGTATGGTCTTATTTTATTAATAAAATTTTTATCCAAATTAAAAGCTACTGCGTAGGGATATACTTTTTCAAAGTATTGTGGATCTTTTTTTACAATATCTTCGTATTCAGCCGAATTGTCGTTTTTAAGAAATGCAAGGAAGCCTTTGAGGTCTTGTTTTATACGCTGCCCTTTTTCCGATGGTTTTCTGCCTACCGAAGAGAGCACTATTACAGTCACGATACAGATGATGATTGCAATACCTACCATCCAATAACCAAATATAAAAGCAACAATGAACATCGGGAAAAGTACTGGTACCAAAATCCACATGCGCCATGATTTAAACCAGTAACTATAATTTTCATCATACATTTCAAGGTCTATGATTTCTTTTTTAATTTGACTTTTGACCTGTGCCTGTTTTGAATAGAATTTTTCTTTCAAATCAGAAAGCGCTACTTCATTGCCAAAACTAAATATTGCATGGAACAAAGTATATTCATAAGGTGGTCGGTCCGCATCTAAATCTTTTAGCTTTTTAATGCTGATTTCCCCGTAGGATGAATTGTAAGACATAGAAAGAAAGCCTTGATTGGCCCAATAAGGCAGCATAGATACGATGTCTCTGTCGTGAACGATATGGTCATAGAATGCACCTACTTCAGCGGGAGTTAGATCCAGAGGGGGATAAGGTTTGGGTACAATTTCTGTGTCTTCAACCTGGCCTTTTAATTTTTTCCAAAATGCCATAATGCCACCAAGAAATACCAACGCAAATGCTACAATCGGCCATTGTTTAGCTGGTGGCACCGGAGTGCTTACAAATGGTGGTTTGATTGACATGGTATTTTCTTTGGGTATATAATTGGCAGGTAGTTTTAAGGCTATGGTTAAGCCTTCTCCTTCCTCCATTCGCCTTGAAGAGGTACCATAAACAATATTTCCACTTTTTACTATGCTACCTTCTGCAACTGTACTTTTTTCTTCTCCGGTAAATATTTTCATACTAGATTCATCTACAGCTTCACTATCAGGAAACTGTACCAAATATCTGATTTTATTGATAGGTGCCTTCCATTCATTGCCGGTAACATTCCAGTAAAACTCCTGATACCCGTCTGCATTTATAAAAGGCCCTTTTACTACATAATTGATCTTGTACAATTGCTTTCCGGTGATATACACGTCAGGGTTACCTATTTTTATATTTACATTACCATTTTGTTTTTTGACCTTATATTTTCTGTCGTCAACACTGATTTCATCAATGGAAGTTTGGTATCTGTTACCATCGTTTTCAAAGACATAAGGTATAGTGCGATAAATACCTCTTTTATCTTTATGAAAATCAGTATAGATGCTTTCAGAAACTTGTACCATACCATCTTTATTTACTTGTATCTTAGAGATAAAACTATCGATGGTAAAATCTTGTGCAAAAATCCAGGCATGTATTACCACAAAAAGCAGTAAAAGTGAGGTTCTCTTTGTCATGTTTAATAATAATTTTGTACCATAAAAGTATATAAAAAATACTTAATAAACCTATATAATTAGATCTAAAGAGTAGAAATATCGACATAAGTAACCCTTGATTTTGAAATAGTGCGGTAAGAAGAAATTTTCTTGGGCAGACCAATTTATGTCTTCATCCGTAATGCCGCTACTTAGCAGCAATAAATACTATAAAAAACATTAATTTGCAGCATTAAATCATGAGAGCAACAATTAAAACTTTGAACGATGCAAGACATGCCCCCAATTTTGCGGCTTACTTGTGTCTCTTTGCTGTCTGCATTTTGTGGGGCACTACATGGGTCGTGAGCTCTTACAGTGTAAGGCAAGGCATCTCTGCAATGCAAGTTGTGTCTATAAGGCAATTAATAGCTGGAGCAGTGCTTTTTGTATCAATGATGATTTACCACAAAGGCGCTTTGAATTGGCCGTCATGGAAAAGTACTTTGTTTTTATCTTTTCTAAACTTTGTATTTAGCAATGGGCTTAGTACATGGGGTGTACAGTACTTGCCTGCAGGCATGGCGTCTATAATTGGGGCTACTTATCCTTTGTGGTTGGTGATTTTTTATTTTTTATTTTTCAAAAGAGCGATTTCTCGCATGATTTGGACCGGTATGCTGATTTGCTTTGTAGGTTTGGTCTTTGTGTTTGCGCCTAATATAATCGGCACTACCTTGAAAGAGCATTTTCTATTTGGCTTAGGGCTTTCGATCTTCTCTTCTATGACTTGGGCATTAGGCAATATTTATACCAAAAGACAAAGCAGCCAGGAGGTGAATCCTTACTTCTCTTTAAGTCTCCAAATGCTCATAAGTGGAGCCGTTATCACAGTAGCTCTTGGTAGCACACACCAATTGTCCTCCTGGTCCACTATACCTATGAATGTTTGGGCTTCCATTATGTATCTTGTAGTTGCAGGGAGTCTTGCGGCTTATAGTTGTTTTCTCTATGCACTCAAACATTTACCGGCAGAGCAAGTTAGTATTTATGCCTATGTAAATCCTATAGTAGCACTTTTTATTAGCCACTTATTTATGGAAGAACCAGTAACATCTATTTTATTGGTAGGCACTGCAATTGTTTTGGCAGGTTTGTATGTGTTGAATATAGCATTCAAAGTCTAGCGTAATTTGTTTAATTTGGCAATGGGAGCGCTTATACCCTTCTTTAATAAAATTTATCGATTAATTTTTCCAAATAATGGTACCTTATGGCGTACGTCTCTTTGATGTCTTTGATCTCTAATGCTGCATGTTCATTTTTTTTGAATTTACTAGCTACAATCATTGTATTTTTTAGGGTGTGTTCTGCAGATATAAATTCAAAGACTTTTGCCTTATAGCCGTGGTCTTCGAGGATGAGAGCTCTGATTGCGTCTGTAATGATCTCTGCTTGACGCTCAAAGAGAATGCCGTGCTTGAGTATGCCATTTCTTAGCTCGATTTGTTTTCTTATTTGCTTGTGACAGCATGGAGCAAGTACCATGATTTTTACATTGGCTTTAAGTCCTGCATGAATCGCCATGTCTGTAGCAATATCACACGCATGAAGTGAAACTACCATATCTGTCTTCTCAATGTGAATATTTTCTATATTTCCCTGCTCAAATTTTAGGTGGATAAAATTGTTTTGCACAGCGATTTTGTTGCATTCTGCAACCAGATCTTCCCTCAATTCATAACCGGTGATAAAAGTGTCTATTTTTCTGATTTCAGTCAAAAAATAATACAGTGAAAAAGTCAAATAAGCTTTTCCGCTGCCCATATCTGCAATGGAAATCTTCTTGGTTTTCTGGTCTACTAAGCCATCAATAATCTCAATGTATTTATTGATTTGTCGGTATTTTTTCGTAGATTGCTCATGTACTTTTCCGTTTTTGCTGCTTATACCCAAATGTATGAGGTATGGTGCATCTTCGGGAATGTGGTATTCTTTGGATCTGTTATGCGAGACAGCCTGTACTTCAGCCAGACCCTTTTTCCGAATAAATGTAGCGGTTCCTTTTTGATTTTGAAGCAGGATACCATTGCCTCGCTCGCTCATTAGCTCAGCATAAAAAAACATCTGATTAAGGGCTTCTACAATATAAGCTTCCATTTCATGGGCCTGCAGTACTTTGGTGAAATGCTGGGTACTTGACTTGTCTAATATTTTATATGACATCGTACCTTCTTCGACCATGACCTCAATATTTGAACTCCTCAATTCAATACCATATCGAGGTTTTGAAAAAATGAGTTTGAATACTATTTTATCTTGTATTAAATCTGATATTATTTTAAGAAAGATATTATTATCACTCATTGTACGCAACGCTTTCTGCTCAAAGATAAATAACATTAGCTTATTAAAGCACCAAATAATGTAAAACAGTAGAGGACAACATCTGGGGCGATACCCATAGAATAGCCCAACACATCGTTATTTCGAAAAGTCACTAGCAATTTTTAGCATTAGATAATCAAAAGCAGTTGAAAAAGTAAATTTTCTGCTGTAGTGGTTGAGTTTTGTGAAATTTCTGTTGGGATATACCAACAAATGTTTATTTTTTTGGAATTGATTTTTATTTTACTATTCTTTATAATATATTTGTGCCTATAGAACAATAGAATAGAGTTTATGATCTCAATTTAAAAACCATTGGAATATTAAATTATTCAAATTGAATATTTTTTGATATCTGCTCAATCATTTAGAAAACAAATAAAATACTTACATTAAAATGAAAGATGCCGCTTTTAGGGTAGAAGGCAATGCAAAATTGAAGGGTGATTTGTATCCACAAGGAGCTAAAAATGAGGCTCTTCAGATATTGAGTGCGGTTTTGCTTACTGAGCAGAATATAGTTATAAACAATGTACCAGATATTGTTGATGTCAATAAATTGATCGATTTACTCGCAGGCCTTGGTGTCAAAGTAGAGAAATTAGGCAAAGAATCTTATAAATTTAACTCTGCTAATATAGATATCGACCACTTTGCTTCAGAGGATTATCAGGAAAATGCCAAAAAGATCAGAGGCTCAGTGATGTTGCTTGGTCCATTGTTAGGCAGATTTGGCAAGGCATTCTTACCAAAACCAGGAGGAGATAAAATTGGAAGGAGAAGACTGGACACCCATTTTCACGGCTTCATGGAATTAGGGGCAAAATTTACTTATGATGAGGACAATGACAAGTATTACCTGGAAGCCAAAAGGCTAAAAGGAAAGTATATTCTCATGGATGAAATCTCAGTAACGGGCACTGCCAATGTATTGATGGGAGCTGTTCTTGCAGAAGGTACCACCACTATATACAATGCAGCATGTGAACCTTACTTACAGCAACTTTGTAAAATGTTGGCACGAATGGGTGCCAATATCCAGGGCATAGGTTCTAATTTACTTGTCATCAATGGTGTGGAGAAATTGGGAGGTACGACCCATACGATCTTGCCTGATATGATTGAAATAGGCAGTTTTATCGGGCTTGCGGCGATGACCCAATCAGAGATTACCATCAAAAATGCATCCATACCTAATCTTGGCAACATCCCTTCTGTTTTTCAGAAACTTGGTGTAAAGATGGAATTTAGAGGTGATGACATTTTTGTGCCGGCTCAGGATTTGTATGAGATTGAGACATTTATTGATGGATCCATTTTGACAATATACGATTCGCCATGGCCAGGATTTACACCTGACTTAATGAGTATAGTACTTGTAGTAGCCACCCAAGCCAGAGGAAGTATACTCATTCATCAAAAAATGTTTGAGTCCAGATTGTTTTTTGTGGATAAGTTGATCGATATGGGTGCTCAAATTATCCTTTGTGATCCACATAGAGCTACCGTTATAGGTCTTGAGCGCAAATACAACCTCAAAAGCATAGAGATGAGTTCGCCCGACATAAGGGCTGGAGTATCATTGCTTATTGCAGCTTTGTCAGCTAATGGTACGAGCATTATTCACAACATCAACCAGATTGACAGAGGTTACCAAAACATAGATGGACGGTTGAATGCGATTGGGGCAAGAATAGAGAGGATATAAAATACTGTCTGTTTAAAATGAAAAATTACCTTCGTTGTCTTTTTTAAAGACCATTCTATGAATTTAATAAAACTATGAAATTTTCTTAAAAAGATTTCAGGCATCTTTTTTTTCGTAAACCTAAAATAGTACCAGGTTTAGCAAAAATGAAATTCATACAATAGAAAACTGTCGAAATTGAAAAAAACAATTTTGTTATCACTTATACATGTTATCAGATAAAATGATAAGGTAGGCAAATGATAACACAATTTAAATAGGTAAAAACCAAAATATCCTATTAAAGGTGATTAATACTTAATAATTGGATGCATTAGGCCTCGACATTCCAGTCGCAAATGGATTTAGCTCAACTACTTACCTAAAATAAAAAAGGCCTACATCACTGTAAGCCTTTTTATATATCTAGGTAAAGCTTAGCCTTACATTTTTCTAAAATCTAGGACAATATACACCTCTGTTTTCAGGGCCGCATATATCGTAAGTCAAAGAAAATTCAAAAGCACCATTCGCAGGAGAAGCCGCTGCTAAGCCCGATACTGTATAGTCATAGCTAAAGCCAATACCGAATTGCTCATAATTGAATCTTGTCTGGAAGATAATAGCGTCTGAGTGTAACTTAACACCATTGGTTGTCACTGTAGGATCGTCGTCTTGTACACCAAGTCTGTACCATGCGCCTAACTGCCATGATTGATTGGATATCCTGCTTGGTCCTAAAGCAAATCTCAAACTTGCTCCGCCATTGAATTCTCTGTGTGGGCCTTGAGTCATAAATACTGCAAAAGGCAAAACTGATATTTTTGGCTTCATTTCAAATTGTGCACCACCATGCACCGTAATTCTATTGTACAAAGATACAGTTTTGGTTCCTGCACTGCTGAAAAACGATACGTTGGGTTGGTTTAGGTGATGCAAAGCAAGACCCAGGTACCAATTATCTGTTTTGCTAAGATTTGCAAAATACAATACACCTGCCGAAATATCAGGATAAATAAAATCATTGTCCGGTATGACTTCACCTGAAGCACCAGGGTTAAAGCCATCTTTTGTAATTTGGGAAGGCCACCTAAGGTCTTTTTCTCTTATTCTTCTTTGTGTAATACCAGCATCTGCACCGATTACAAGATAAGATGACTTTGCCCTGTAACCTGACATCTTCTTTGAATAGGAAAGAGACAGTCTGCCTTGGGTAGTGCCAAATCTTGACTCTCCGGCTACATCAGACCACAATGTACCTCCTATACCAAAATAATCCTCTCGGCCGATTGGTGTCTTTTGGTCATAAGATACAGAATAGGTATTGTACGCATTGGCTTGTAGTGCACCGGCCCACTGGTTTCTGTAATTGGCAATAAACCTGTTTTTACAATTCATCACTCCTGTCATAGCAGGATTGAGATTAAGCGGTGACATATAAAATTGCGAAAAGTGAATGTCTTGTGCAAAAACACTCATAGATACAGCCAAGACAGCGAAAGTAAAAATAACTCTTTTTAGATACATCATGTGTAATATTAAAATTGTCAGCTAATAAAAAGCTGTATTTTTATTTGAATGGATGCCTAAAAGTAAAAAGAAAAAATCAAATGAAGCAAGAAAAGTGTGATTTTTGTTTTAAATATTTTAATTTTCTATAATCTGATTCTGTTATACGAAAAAATGTATTTTATAATTGATTATGAATCAAAGGACTTCAGAGGCAAATATTTTTATTAAAAAAAAACAAAATTATATTTTGTACACTTAAAAAAATTGAATTTTAGTTTAAAAATGCTTTTTTTAGAAAAATCAATAATTGTGGTTATGAAATTGATTTGGTTAGTTTACGTTCTGGCTATTGTGAATGAGAGAAATTAATTATTAAACTTTTTTGACCTCATTTTTTAACTTTTCAAGGTCTCTGACCAACAATCTTTTTCTGTTGAAAGTGAGGTATTCGCTCTCTCTGAGTTCATTGAGTACTGTGGTGACGGTTTGTCTTGATGTAGCTGTGTAATTGGCTATTTCCTGATGGGTAATAAAATTTCTGACGACCCACTCGTAGCCTACACGCTGGCCTTTTTTCTCCGTAAGCTCTACAAGGTATTCTACAATACGGCTTCTGCTGTCTTTAAAAACAAGCGATTGTAGCCTGTTTTCAATTTCGAGGACCTTAGAACCCATCAATTTCATAAAAAAAAGGCTAAGTGCACTGTGTTCTTTCATCAAGCTTTTCATATCCGCAGAAGTAACTATACATAGAGTGGTATCTTCAGCAGCGAAGGCAAAATCTGACCTTTTACCGATACCTGCCATAGCCATTTCGCCAAATACCTCTCCTTTGCCAAGCAAAGCCTTTGTGATTTCTTTTCCATTGTCACTATGGCTGCCTATTTTTACCTTTCCTTCAGCAATAAAATATATCTTATCGGCATTCTGGTCTGCCAGGTAGATGTATTCTCCTTTTTTAACATTTTTCTTAATATGTTTATTTGGCGTTTCTTCAATCTTAGTAGGGCAAAACAAGCCAATAACATCGATGTTTTCTAAGTACCATAAAGATGGATTATCGCTCATTAAAAACTATTTTTAAATAATAATAAATGAAAATGAAATTGCCAGGGTGATACACCACAACTAGAAACTATCTTTTAAAACGAGTGTCATAGTTGCTCTTTTTTCCTCCTTTAGAATAAAATCCAATTGCAGAGGTGTGAAAATAGAAACTTGCAGCGATGCTAAATCCTTCAAAGCAAATTTAATCTAAAATTATGTTAAATCTCATTTTTTTTTGCAAAAATGTCGCGAAAGATTAATGTAGTTTTAGACATACAAGCAATATTACTGACAATTATCTTCTTTTGTCAGCCCAAAAAAAAGCTATATTTGCCAAAATTAGTGAATTATGATTTTATCGATGACCGGGTATGGACGCAGTAATTTGTTGCTCAATGGGATTAATTATACAATAGAGCTTAAGACGCTCAATGCTAAAACCACAGATATCCGATGCAAGATGCCTGCTTCATTTGCTGAACGAGAAATGCAAATTCGAAAATTGATCACAGATGATGTGGTGAGAGGGCGTATAGAATTTAATATATTCACAGGAGACGATAATGCATCTGATGATTTCAATATCAATACAAAGCTATTGCTGAGATTTTTTCACCAATTGAAGAAACTAAACAACGAAATCAATATTTCAGATTCAGATATTTTTACTGCAGTGATGAGGATACCAAGTGTTACTGCTTCTATTGCAGATCCTATATCGGACGAGGATTTTGAAAAACTCGAAAAACCAATGAATGAAGCCATACATGCCCTTACAAAATTTAGAATTGACGAAGGAAAAGAATTGGCCTTGGACCTCAAATCCAGGGTATTGTCTATACAAAGCAAACTAATTGCTGCGCAGCATTATGAAGAAAGCCGGGTAATAAAAATAAAAGATAGACTGAAGAAAAATCTTGAAGAATTTATTCAAGCTGAGCGCATCGATGTCAATAGATTTGAGCAGGAAATCATTTATTTTCTTGAAAAAATTGACATCACCGAAGAAAAAGTCAGACTGAATCAACACTGTAATTATTTTATTGAACAATTGGAAAACAAAGAAACTCAAGTAGGCAAAATTTTGGGCTTTATTTCTCAAGAGATGGGCAGGGAAATCAATACCCTTGGATCTAAAGCACAAGATCCTGATATGCAGCAAATCGTTGTTCAGATGAAGGATGAATTAGAAAAAATAAAAGAACAGCTGGCGAATATATTATAGTAGAAAAAATGTTTGTTTTTCAAAACCGATTTTAAGAATTAGATTTTTAATAGTATAAATAATAACCTTGGCTTTAAATCATACTAGCAATGGAATAACGATCACTGTTGAACCAAAATTTGATGGCGACATTAAAGACATCGTCTCTGTAAAATATGTATTCTCTTACACCATTACATTATACAATGCCTTGCCCTATTCAGTACAATTGATATCAAGGAAATGGGAAATTTTTGATAGCATAGGCACCAAACATACTGTAGAAGGTGAAGGAGTAGTGGGCGTGCAACCTATTATTAAATCCGGTGAAACATTTACCTATTCCTCCTGGTGCCCGCTTGAAAGCAATATGGGCAATATGAAAGGACATTATGTTATGGTTAATCTTGACAATAAAGAAGAATTTAAAATCGATATACCTAGATTTGACCTGGTAGCAGATTGGGTCAAAAACTGACGATGGATATGCCATTTTATCAATTAATACAAGAGTTGAAAAATGAAAATAAATAACACCCTATTAGTATGCTTGTTTTCAATGGTATTTATTGCACAGGGTCAAGGCTTTTTACCATGTGAAAATAAGCTGACGAGCAGAGGCACA
>JAYUTD010000443.1:0-22646 GCA_043755305.1 Saprospiraceae bacterium | reverse complement strand
AAGATGGAAAATATCCTTGCCTGCACATGGCAAGCCTGTGTGGACGACCAATCATAGCGGGGGTATATCAGATATGGATTCCGGTGATGGCAATACTTTACAATTGAATAAATGGACACATGTAGTGATGGTGCATGATGGAGCCAATGACCTAATCTATTTCAACGGAAATCAGGTGGCTTCCAAAGCCGTAGCAGGTACATTAAACAATACTACAAAACCATTGGGTATAGGCTATAATGCTGTGGACGGTGGCAATTGGTTTGATGGTGCTTTGGATGAAGTCCAGATATATAACAATGCGCTTACATCAGCAGAAATAAAAGCATTGTATGATGCACAAGCCACAGCTCAGGGTGGTGGTGACGATGAAGCACCTGATGCTCCACTCAATCTTGAAGGTTTTGCAACTTTCAACAACGTAAATTTATTTTGGAGGCAAGCTACAGACAATGTTGGAGTTGCTGCTTACAATGTTTATATTGATGGTATATTGACCAGCACACTTGATGCAAATTCAATATACTATCCGGCACTTACTCCTTTGAAAGACTATGTGTTCGCTGTAACAGCATTAGATGCTGCCGGCAACGAATCACTGCCCTCTTCAATAAAAATTACTACAGGTCCGGATGAATCGCCAGATACTTCTCCACCAACACCGCCAGGAAATTTAAAAGGAAATTCAAGTTTCAATTCTGTGCTACTTTCCTGGGATGCGTCCACTGATGATCGCAAAGTGGAAGGATACATTGTTTGGGTAGATGGGATTTACTTTGATTCATTGAGTGCTAGTACACTTTCTATTTTGATTGGAGGACTTGATCCATCTACACCTTACTCATTTGAAGTCGCTGCATATGACATGGCAGCAAATCTCTCGTCATTGTCAGAACTTACTGTAACCACTACCAAGCCTTTGGTGACCGCAGAGCCTGGTTTAGTGGCACATTATCCATTGGATGGCAATGCCAATGATGCAACACCATACCTCAATCATGGTGCAGCCGGAGGAGATGTTACTTACGAAACAGCTTCGCATGCCAATGGCAATATGAATGCAAAATTTGATGGAAACCGAGATTCGATCCTGGTGCCCAATGCAGTGCAATTATTGTCAGACTACACTTCCATTGGTTTTTGGATTAGAGTAGATGAAGTAAATCTTGCCGATGCAGAATCTTATGTAATTGACTTTGGCCATTGGGATCAACGATGTAAAATATCTTTGCCGCAACACTTAAAAATTGTATGGACAACCAACAGCAACAATGCTCAATTTCCAATTTTTATTTCTGATATGGATAGTGGAGATGGCAATGAAATGGTCAAAGGATTTTGGTGGTATGTAACTATGGTGCATGATGGTACTGACGACATTGTTTATGTCAATGGCATTGAAACCAAACGAAAGCCTGCATTAGGTAAATTAAATACTACTACAAGACCAATGTGCTTTGCCAGCAATCCTGTAGAAGGAAAGCAATATTTCCATGGTGCATTGGACGATATCAAGATTTACAATAAAGCATTGACTTCTAGTGAAATAGGCAATTTATTTAAAAATGGTACAACAGGCATTGATGAAATAAATTTTGCAGATGCATATATTGATAATGTGTCACCAAACCCAACGCTTGGCACCATTACAATTCATCATACAATTGACATTAATAAAGCTATCACAATACGGGTATTGGATATGGCAGGTAGACAGATTGATGCAAAGCAAGTAAGCAATGCTGAATTGCAAAGCGGTGCAATAGTATTAGATGCCAACACATACAGGCCTGGTATGTACAAAATCAATTTTGTTTCAAGTGGTAAATCTCTTGGAAGTATTGGTTTTGTGAAGCAATAAATTTAAAATAGTTATTGACGTAGAGTAGACTGAGCTTTCAGTTTACTCTATGTTTTTATAATTCAATTATTGAAATCGATTTAAATACTGTGTTTTAATATCGAATTAATCTTTTTTTAATTAGAGTTGATAAAAATTGAAGTTTAAATGATCCACCGATTTCCTTCCAATCCATTGTTAACTACAAAAGATATAAAACCAAGTCAGGAAAATTGGGAAGTCTTAAGTGTGCTAAATCCCGGGGTTTTTGAGTTTGCAAATAAAATTTGGTTATTATTGCGGGTAGCGGAAAGACCGATACAGAATATTGGCTTTGTAAGTTTTCCTATTTTGACAAAAGACAACACTTATAAAATCATTGAATACAATATCGATGACCCTAAGCTTAATCTTGATGATGTAAGAATGGTGGGCTATGATGATAAAATGTATCTTTCCTCTATCTCTCACCTGCGATTGGTGTGCAGCGATGACGGTATAAAATTTTATGAACCATCAGGATTTGTTACGAAGATATATGGCAATGGTCCTCTTGAAACTTTTGGTATTGAAGATTGCAGGGTTAGTAAAATAGGTAACATTTACTACCATACTTATACCCAGGTATCAGAGCAAGGCGTGGGAGTAGGTATGATGCATACACAAGATTGGCAAAAATTTACAGCTGAAGGTATGATTGTGCCGCCCCATAATAAAGACTGTGCTTTGTTTGAAGAAAAAATAAATGAAAAATATTTTTGCTTTCATCGACCTTCAGGTATTGGGCTGGGAGGGAACTTTATCTGGCTTGCATCATCGCCAGATCTTACACATTGGGGTAATCACCATTGCATTCTTAAGACAAGACAAGGTATGTGGGACAGCGCCAGAGTAGGCGCTGGAGCCGCACCAATAAAAACAGACCAAGGATGGTTGGCCATCTATCATGGAGCCGATAGCAATAATCGATATTGTCTTGGTGCTATGCTACTGGACTTGGAAAACCCTACAAAAGTTATCTCAAGATCAAATGAACCAATCATGGAACCCAGCACTGACTATGAAAAAAATGGATTTTTGGGCCAGGTTATATTTACAAACGGGCATATCGTAAGAGGCGATGAAATAACTTTTTATTATGGTGCCTCGGACGAAGTGATATGTGGAGCAACGATGAGTGTAAGTACTATTATTAACAGTTTAATTCATCATGCATAATATTTTCCATAATAAGATCATATTGTGTGCTGTTAATAATTTAATAAATAATCTTGACATCTTAAAAAGAAGACCCTATCTTTGGTATCGAAATATAGAAGATAAGAGACGAAAACAATGCTTATTGTGCATTTAAAGCCCAGTTTTATTATGTAGTAGAATAGGTAAAGAATGGCAATATGTTCAGGGTTATAAAATGCAAACGGAATGGGTTAGCAGGTTATATTACTTTTACATCACATGAAAAGCTAAAACAAAAAGAAAATTGTGTATAGCCTCTAAAACAGGAAAAGTTAAATTTATTGATGGAGTCAATACAACTGATGAAATTTTTTTTGTTTACTAACGGGTTCTTACTTTATTTACAGCCTATACTTAACATTAGATTTTTCATCTAATTTATACACCTCTCCTTAAAAATAATGCACCTGATTAACGTCCAGGCTACACCACACTTTTGATCCTTCCTGCAGGTTTTCACTTTCAGTAGTCCTGATGGTCCATTTTAGTCCTGCTGTTTCGGCAAAAATAAAACTCTCAAAGCCCATTCGCTCTATATGCAGTATTGTTGCCTGAAATGAGTAGCTGGAATCATCCTTTGACTTAAGGATGTTGATGTGTTCTGGTCTTATTCCTAAGGTGACATTTTCATTATCGGTTCTGTTTTTTGCATTCGGTGTTGATACAATAAGTGATGCGTCAGGTGTCGTAAATGCGGATTTTCCATCGACATTTTTTATTTTGCCCTCAATAAAATTCATAGCTGGAGAACCAATAAAACCTGCTACAAAGATATTGGCAGGATGTTTATACAACTCCTGCGGAGTACCTATTTGGCAGATCTCTCCTTTATTCAACACGACAATGCGGTCACCAAGCGTCATAGCTTCTACCTGATCATGGGTGACATAGACAATAGTTGTTTTTAATTTTTTATGCAAGTCAGCTATCTCCAATCTCATCTGAGTGCGAAGCTTAGCATCCAGATTGCTGAGTGGTTCGTCAAACAAAAAAACTTTTGGATCTCTCACAATGGCCCGACCTATAGCTACCCGTTGCCGCTGCCCACCGGACATATCCTTAGGCTTTCGTTGCAAGAGATCCTCGATCTCTAGTGTCTTTGCGACTACATTGACTTTCTCCTTTATTGTAGTCTTATCGACACCTCTTATTTTCAAACCAAAAGCAAGATTTTCAAAAGCAGTCATATGCGGATACAATGCATAGTTTTGAAATACAATAGCAATGTCTCTATCTTTTGGTGGTAAATGATTGACCATCTTTTCATCAATAAACAATTCACCTTCATCAATTTCCTCTAAGCCGGCAATCATTCGCAACAAAGTTGATTTTCCACAACCAGAAGGTCCAACCAATACCATAAATTCGCCGTCTTTTACTTCAAGATTGAGTTGGTTTATGACAGTTGAATTACCGTACTTCTTTATTACATTATTGAATGTTATAGTGGCCATATTTTTTCCTTGTTTGTGTGAAGTTTATTTTGATAAAATATATTTTTTGAAAAATTGCTTATATGCTGATTTTTCAACTGCTAAATCCTCTATAGCCTGCATCGCCAGTATCGATTCTATGGTAGATTCACTTCCAGCATTTTTATTTATTTTGTCGGTATCATTAATGCCATCCAGCCCCCTCCCGGTATGTACATCATACATTATAGCCCGTGCATTATTGGCCCCAAAATACCAGGCAGCCAGATCAAATGAAAGGATTGCGTAAGTTGCCTGATGGTTTAAATGGTAAGCTTCTGTTGCTGCTAGTATCATTGGACTTATGCCATATGCTATTTGGGCATAAGTATTTTTCTCCACCATCTGCAACGAATTATTGCTTTCTTTGATCAACTTAAAACCTGCCATATACCCATTATCTATGCTAAATCGAAAAAAGTAATTTATTTCATTCATTGCAGCATTAATCATTGAAGAATCATTGATCGCTTTACCTGCTTTAATCAAGGCATAGGATTGGCAATTGCCCCAGGCATGCCAGTAATTTTGCCAACTTAAAAAGGCATAATACGGCAATTGAGTGGCAGCCCCCATTTGAGATTTCATCATATGCTTGCCAATTTTAATCATCGCATCTTTTAAAATTAAATTTGGCTTAACTGTGTAATGATTCGCCATGCCCAAAAGCATTACTGCCATTTGATCTGTTCCTACCTTACAAGCACAGTTTGATAAATGGATGCCGTCAATAAACTTCATTCCTTCATCTACTTTGCATAGTTGAAAAATTTTTGACTCAAGTTGATCTACAATTTTTGTACAAATTTCCTTTTTAAAATTCAACCTGCTATCCTCTACAAGTAATAATTCAGTAAGTGCCCAATAAGCACGCCATGTCCAAAAGGCAGGTACTGCCACACTGTTTTTATGGGTCAGATTTATTTTTCCATTATAAAACATAAAGTTATAGAAGTAGTTATTGTCCGCTTTCATATACAAGATAAAATTACTTAAGCTTTCTATCTTATGCAAAGTGTTTTCGTTTGGATGTTTTTTCATAGAGCGGCAATATACTATGAGTGCCCTGGCTACATCGTCTACACAAGTAAATCCTTCATCTTCATCGGCGACCAGGTTGTATGCCGGTGCCTCACAATAAATCCACTGTGTGCCAAGTATTTTGCCATCTATGTTGATCTCTTCATACAAATGGTCAAGATGAGATGTATTGACCAAAGGCTGAGTACTTTTACATGAAAGCAGCAAGGTTACAGTACATACAAGTAAAATTTTAATTTGTCTCATTTGGAAGCATTTGTTATCAATAACTCTTGGATAATATCAGACAACTTTACTGTAGCAAATCCGACAGCACTATCACTCATGGCATATGGTATTATGAGCTCTTCCCGATGCAACATCATGCCACATGTATATAATACATTGGGTACATAACCTTCTCTCTCATCTTCATTGGGTATAATAAGTGGTTCATTCAAGCTTGCAATTACGATTGAAGGATCATGAAGATCAAGTAAGGACATACTTATTACGTATTTACGCATCGGCCCAACAGCATGGGTTAATAAGAGCCATCCCTGATCTGTTTTAATAGGACTACCACAATTGCCCATTTGCAAAATCTCCCAGGCCCTTTGAGGTTTCTGCAAGATGGCATATTCATTCCAATGGTATAAATTATCAGAATACATGATGGTCATACACCTGCCACCTTGCCTGCCGATCATTGCATACTTTCCGTTAATTTTTTCAGGAAACAATGCAAAGCCTTTATCGCTGGCTGCATTGCCGATAAAAGCTGTAATTTTAAACGAATTGAAATCCAGTGTTTCAATACATTTAGGTTGAATTTTCTTTCCATCATAAGCTGTATAAGTTCCGATGTATCTTTTTTCACTGCCCTCTGTAAAAAGCACAAATCTTGCATCTTCCATTCCATTTGATTCGTCCATTGTAGTTGGAAAAAGAATGCGGCTATTGATTGACACATTACTATCAAATAATGCAGTATAGTCAAAATAGTTGTCTTGTGAAATAGTGACCTGTGGAGTAGTTATTTTACGGGGTCTTTCATGCAATTCTATCCTGCCATTCAAACTTACAGTACCTGTTAAAAAAGCTATTGAAGATATGTGGCCTTCTCCGGTTGCTCTAAGAGAAAGTATAAACTCTTGCTTTTCTTCATCTCCTGATGCTTCATGTTCAAATGGAACAATAGATGGGTTGAAAAATACTGAAGCTTCTACGCTATACTCCTGCGTAAAATATGCACCAAGCAACAATTTTTTTGTTTCTGAAAAAATGCTCTGGCTAAATGGCTCTCCCAGTTTTTCAAAATGCTTTGCCAAATAATATTTTATATTAAAATGCCTATGTTCGAAATCTTCATAAACAATGTGCAATTGGCGCTCCGCTTCACTTTCCTGCATTGCCGAAACGTATTCCCATACAGGCCGTATTCGCTCTTCAGAACCAAAATTGAGAAACTTAAGTATGACCTTTTTGTTGTCAGCTATCAATTTAATGTCTAATCTTTTTATTGCTATCACTTAAATATAGTTTTTTAGTCCTTTAATCCCGAAGTAGCCATGCTTCGGATAAAATGTTTTTGAAATATTGAGTACGCAACAATAACCGGAAATGCCAAAAGTACTGCTGCTGCAAGCTTTACGCCAAGCTGCGCTTCTGCACGGCCACCAACTGCAAACAGGGTGACCAATTGTGGTAAAGTCATCAACTGTTCATTGCGTATGACTATTAATGGCCACATCACTTCGTTCCATGAATTCATAAAAGTAATAATACCTGCTGTAATGACAGTGGGTAAGCAATTTGGTATTAATATTTGAAAGACAATTCGCCATTCTTTACATCCATCAACTCTTGCTGCATGGATTAGTGCATCCGGCATACTTTTAAAGGCTTGCCTAAATAATAAAATAGCGAAAGCATTGTTTAATCCCGGAATGACTAAGGCAAATAAAGTGTCTACCCAATTAAATTTTACCATCAAAATATAATTTGGAATCAGGGTAATCTGGAATGGAAGGGTCATCGTAAATAATATAGCAAAAAACAAAAAATTCCTGCCTTTAAACGAAAGCTTGGCCAATGCATATCCGGCAACTGCCCCAAATACAATAACACCAATAGTACTACAAAAGGCCACAATAGTGCTATTCATCAGTGCTTTCCATATGGGTATTTTATCAAACATCTGTCGATAATTGTCTCCTGTAATTGTTTGAGGAAATAATGTCAAAGTACTTATTTTAGATTCAGGTGTAAATGATGCAACAATCATCCAATAAAAAGGATATAGAAAAGACATGGCCGCCAGGCAAAGACAAATAAATATGGTATATCTTGATAGGGTTTTCATATCAATCGTTTGATTCAATAAATTTTTTTTGAATGCCTACTACAATCAAAATTAAAAATGCAAAACACAATCCGAGTGTAGTAGCATATCCCATATGGTAGTAACCAAAAGCTTGCCGGTAAATATAAAGCATCGCAGACAGTGTGCTATTCAGCGGACCACCATCTGTCATAATATAAGGTTCGATAAAAAGACTAAAACCACCTATTGTTGACAAGATAAAGACAAGAAAAATAGTTGGGTTGATGGCAGGTAAGGTAATGTATTTAAACTGTTGCCAGTCACTGGCTCCTTCTACTTCCGCTGCCTCATAGTGACTAGTAGGCACAGTCTGTAAGCCAACCAGAAATAAAATGATATACAGGCCTACATTCTTCCATGTGGCCATTACGGCTAGCGATAACATTGCTATATTTGGATTGGACAGCCATTCTACTCTATCAAAGCCAAGCTTAAATAGAATGCCATTGAGTAACCCAGTCTCTAGTCCAAAAAGTTGCTGCCACATGATCGTGACAACTACTCCTGAAATGACAACAGGCATAAAAAATGATGCCCTGAAAAACGAACGAAACAATACTTTTTGGTTTAAAAAATAAGCCAATGACAATGCTATACCTACTTGTAATGGGATATGCACAGCCAGAAAAAAAAGTGTGTTTAAAACTGCCTTCCAGAAAAGTCTATCGTGCAATAAGTGGCGGTAATTTTCCAATCCAATATACTCCATTGGTGAGATGATGTTCCATTTATGAAAAGTAAGTATTATTGAGAAAACTACAGGAAACAATACAAAAATAGACAAATGCAATATATAGGGAGTTATCATTAGATAGGGAGTCCAGGACTTTATATGCCACCAGGTTTTATTTTTTTCAAGCATTATTGATCTCTTTTTGGCAACATGTTATTTCTTTTCTGTCTATTCACACTTTCTGCTTTAAGCAAAATATTTACAGCAATTTCAGCATCTGCTATGGCTTGCTCTGGTGTTTTTTTTTGGTAAATGACGCAAGCTTCATATTCCTGAGAGATAATGTCAAATACTTCAATCATGGATTCTGATACATCTGATCCACGTACATGCTTTGCCTGATCTGCAAAAATTTTCATCTTCGGATTTTTTTCAAAATATGTTTTAAATATAGCTATAGTATCAATATCTTTTCGTCTTGGCAATTGGTTGGTGGTTTTCAGAAATTCAAAATCTCCCTCAACATCCATCATTTTTACTATAAAGTCAAAAGCTTTTTGAGTTTGTTTGCAAGTATTAAATATCACTGCGCTTTTTGGATCGCAATAAGTATAAACAGGCCCTTCGTGGTCATCTGGCACTGGCATAGCACAAAATTTATACTCGAAATCTTTCTTCCGGAATTTCTCAAGATACTCTATTTCCCATGGCCCTGTCCATTTGGAAGCATATCTTTCTGCAATGAATAAGTCCTGGCCTGCTGATTCTACCTGATGCGAAAAATAATTTTCTTTGTACAATTTTTGTAAAAAGGACATAACCTGAATTGCATATTTATTGTTAAAGTCTGCTTTGTCATTTTTAATAAGTGGCTTGCCTCCGGAAGCTGCTAGGTACAATGGGTAAAAATTAAACAAGCGCTGGTACCATGCCAATTTCATAGATGTGTTGCCAAACCACTGGTCTGCATGTCCGTCACCATTGCTATCTTTTTTAAATGTTTCTGCTGCCTTGAGATATGCTGTATAGTTAGCGGGAAAATCATCCTGGCCTATGTCTTTAAGTTCAGCCTTGTTGAATATCGTCATGATAGGATTGATCTTCCAGGGCATTTGATATATATGTCCATCTGCAGAAGTGATTTCAGCTATTGTTGTACTATCACAACGCTGATGTATGAAAGCATCGAAGCCAGCCAAAGTGTCTAATGCAACAAGAATGCCTGCACTACTATAAAATTCTACCAGACCTTGCCAAATGTTTGAATAAATATCAGGAGTAGTTCCCGCCACAACTGCAGCCAACAATATTTCTTCGCTGCTCTGTCCTTCAGGAATTGGTTGAGACTGTACAGGTGTATTTCTATGATTATCATTCCATCTGGCTACTGCCCACTGGGCAAACTTGATTTCGCCACCATTGTTGGATGTCCAGTAGTGTATGCTGTCCTCTTTTTGATTATTCCTTGGCTTGCATGTCAGGCATAGAATACCAATACCTCCTATCAAAAGATAACACAATAAAAGACTACTTTTATCAAATTTTAACAACATGCTTTCTCTATTACAAGAAGATATATAGTAAATCTAGTAAAATATAATTACAATACGATTATATTCAAACATATAAGGGTAAAGTTAAATATTGGCAAATAAAAACAGTGGTACTTTGATTGAAGATAATTGTACTATCATGAATAGAAGGATAGATTTTAAAAATTGAAAATAAACTTCATTGATGTTTAAATTACTCTTCCCCATACCATTTCAATAGGATTTGCAAGTTGTAGGAATTCCGGCTAACTAAAGCCAATGAAATACAAATGGGGAAGATTACCTCAAATACAACCAAATGCTGATTTTTTGATTGTCATTATTTTTGTACTTATTTTTCCTTTTGTCAATGAATGGTTAAAGTCATATTGGATATATCTTCATGGGTTGGATAGTTGCTTCAATTGCTCTTTGCTTATTCAAATACTTCACAACATTAAGACTCGGAGTGCTACAAATACAAATGAAGGCGTTCTTCTTTATGAAGCCATTCATTAATGCAATATTATCCTGCTTAAAATTTTTAGAACTTAATGAAAGTAATACATTATGCCATCCAAGAATGCTTTATTAATAACCACTGCGTGGATCCATATGCATTATGGTAAAAAACAGCAACATTTGTAATATCATTACAAATCTGCCCGTTTATCAAAACTTAAATCCCAATGATACCTGATAAGACAATTGGATATCCTTGTCATTTCTTTTTTTAAATGTGTAGTCCTCATTTAGTGAAGTAATGGAGTGATCCATCTTATTATTGGTCACATCTAATAAACCATATTCATATCGAAAGCCCATATAAAAGCCTTTATTGATGAAATAATTAAGCCCGCCTACTGCTGTGAGGTTGAACAAATTGAAGGTACTGCCAAATTTTGCATCGGTTTGGTAGTAAGCTTTTACAGATTTAGGAAGCGATACGATTTCTCCATCAACAATAATCCTAAGTGAACTGCTTGAACTTGCTTGCTTTGGTTCGTCCTGATAATACCTGTAGTCAAGTGCTTGCTTAAAAATGATCTCGGAAGGATGTTCTTTAGATGTAAACCTTACAAGTCCCCTGGCAGTAGGATTAATCAAAAAACCAGGGCTTATTCCTCCAAAAATTTCAATCTTCTTAGACAACTGATACACCGCTGTGATTGGCAATCCAATATAGGAATTAGATATTTCCAGGTCTAATATTCTTTTGCCGGTTTCAAAAACAGTCTTTTTAGGTGTGTAAATAAGATAATAACTGTTTTCACCATCAAATTTAATTTTGCTGCCCATCTGGTTGTACAACAGTTCTGTCCTCAACATAAAATTATTAGTAAACTTATAGCCATAACTAATACCAAAATGTATACCGTTAGCAAAGCCAAATTGCTCGTTTTGTTCCAATGGGCCAGAAAAAGTACTGTAATTGAGTCCTGCCCTTACGCCTATAGATTGAGCTGATGTCAATTGTAAGCCAAACAAAACCAAACAACTAAAAATTAATGATTTCAACGTTTTTTTCTTTAAGTGAGCAAAAATAACATTCTTTTTCCAATTCAATGAACGAAGCACCCTTTAAATATGTACTTTGCCAATTTCTTAAAAATATGTTATTTAATAGTTTACTATCTATAAATCAATGGTTTTGTGAATAGTTATCTCCGGCTAATCAGCATAATCTGTACTTCAAATCCACATTCTCATCCATCCATATTTCTTGGGGTGAGATATAAGTATCGTTCATCTTGAAAATATAACTAGCTTTCTTATAACAATCACGTACCAATTCACTGCATATATAACTCCGGTTTTTCTCTCTTTTACCTACTTTAAAAAGTATCCGAAACATGATTCTTATAATCTCCCAATTGTCATAGGGCTTGCTCAGCTCGTCTAGTCCAAAGCTAATAGCACTATTTAATTGCTCCTGAGAAAGATCAAAGGTGAAATTTGTGATAACAATCTGGCCTCTGTATGGTCTTCCACTTTTATAGCTTTTCAAATAATTGGATAGTGGAATCAATCTTATGCCTATGGATGGCTCTGCCTCGAGGAGTAAAACCCTGCCTAAATTTTCATCTTTGTATATTATACCTACATGGCTCCACACACTTTTAGTAAGATTTTGGATGATACCTGAAAATACATATGAGCCACTACAGAATACAATTTGTCCTGTCTTGAGATAAGGTCTTATCTTTTCATATGGCATTTTTTCCATCGCTATTATTTCTTTTTTTGTCAGTACTTGTGCCATGTTGTTGAATAATTGATTGTATAACTTTTTGTAATGAAGATTCTATTTTATCAAAAGGTTCTGATACCTGTGCTATATAAATAAAGACTATAGGAACATAAGCATTCTGTGCTGTGCAATGGATCTTAAAAGCCGTGCTGTTGAGCCTGTAAGCTTCCTTTATTTGTCTTTTGATTCTATTTCTGGCTACTGCTGATTTAAATTTTTTTTTGGGAACTGTTATTGCTATTGAAGGACAAGCAGAGTGCTCTTCAGAATTTTCTATGATATTGAATACCGCCTTTATAGGATAATTGAATGCTGTAAGGCCTCTGTTCAAAAACAATGCGTCTATTGTCTTTTTGGATTTTAACCTTTCTTCTTTATCAAATGTAAATTTTACCATTTGTACAAAAGTACTATTTTTTGCTTGTACATTTTCAACAGGTTATAATGCTTCACCCTCTCATTAGCAATTGGTGTAAAACTTATGCTAAAGTTAACCGCAAAACTTTGCATTTCAAAAATAAATTGTACATAAGGCTGCTTATAAATAAAAAAATCTGGATTGTGAATGAACTCAATCCAGATATATTTTTTTTTCACTAAAGTGTACTAAAAAAGAAATTTACTTCAATCTCTTTTCGTCAGAAACTGTCAATTTATATCTACCTCTTGCCCTTCTGGCAGCTAATACTCTTCTACCATTTTTAGTAGCCATTCTTGATCTAAACCCATGCTTGTTAGATCTTTTTCTTCTGGATGGTTGGAATGTCCGTTTCATTTATATACCTTTAAATTATTACCTAATGATTTTCTTAAAGAGTTGCAAAAGTACTGTTTTTCGGTGAATTGAGGAAATTATTTGACTTATTTATTGATATTAAAGCCTTTGCGCAATTATATATTATTTTTTTTACTTTTTTTAATTGCCTAATTTTGAATTAAATATACAATAAATAGGGCAAATATGGACTATCGGATATTAAGTAAAATTATTTTCTATCCTTGCTTTTTTTGCTTCGTTATTCTACTCGAAAAACACGATTACCTCCTCTTCAGACTTTCTTGACAAAACGGGTACAGTTGCGTTTTCTGCAGGATAGCCAACAGGGATGAGCAAAAAAGGCTTTTCATTTTCTGGCCTGCTAAGTATATCTTGTAAAAAATTCATAGGTGATGGAGTATGGGTCAAAGTAACTAATCCTGCCTTGTGAATAGCCGTTATCAGCATTCCTGCCGCTATGCCAACAGACTCAGTAACATAGTAATTTTTCTTTTTTGAACTCTCCTCGACATCATAAGATTTTTTAAACAAGACGATAAGCCATGGTGCCGTCTCCAGAAATTCCTTAATGTGGTTTGTATCAAACTTTTTGAGGTCATCCAGCCACTCCTTACTCATGCGACCATGATAATTGGTGTATTCTTCTTCTTCAGCTGCTACTCTTATTTTATGTTTTAATGTTGAAGAGGATACGGCACAGAATGTCCAGGGCTGCTTATGGGCCCCGGATGGTGCTGAAGCGGCTGTCATAATAAGATCTGTAATTACTGTTTTAGGTACGGGCTTCTCTGAAAAAAATCTTATAGACCTTCTGCTATCCATGCAGGCCCTAAAAAGTTGAGCACTTTTAATCACTTCTTCTTCAGAAGGTGTATTGTAATGATATATGACAGATTCATTTTTTGCCATGTATTTATAAATCTCCCAGTTGTGGTCTTAATACAATCTCTTCAACACAAGCGGCAGATGATAGATTGAGGCAAGCGGCTAGTGCCTCCGCCACATCATTGGCTTCCATCAACCGGTCATAAGGTAGATCCGCGCCTTTCCAACTATCCGACCATGCAGCACCTGGCAAAATAGCCGTCACTTTTATATTTTTTCCTTTGAGCTCTTCACGCAAAACTTTTGAGAATCCAAGTAAGGCAAATTTTGATATGCTGTAGGAGCCACCATTTGGATAGGCTATTTTACTGGCAACAGAGCACATATTAAAGATATGAGCATGTTGAGTAGTAAGTAATACAGGCATTAAAGCCTTTGTAAGATAGTATGCGCTGTAAAGATTTGTTTCCATTTGTTTTTCTAAAACTCCATCTTCTTCTTCATGGATTTTTCCCGGTAAAAAGAGACCGGCATTGTTGACCAAAACATTGATTTGGCTGAATTTATCTAAAGCTGCTTCGGCAAATTTCCTTGTTTCATTTTTATTGCTCAGATCAGCTACATAATAAAATACATTAACATTGTAGTCACTTTTTATTTCGCGGGACACTGCCAATAATTCATCCTCATTTCTTGACCCCAAAAAAAGGTCATAACCTTTGGAAGCAAGTTTAATGGCTATGGCTTTACCGAGCCCTTTGCTTGCGCCTGTTACAATTGCGTTCATTTTTATTTTATAATTGTGGTGGATCCATTGCCTTTCAGATTGCCATTTAGAGTCGCAGCATTTTGGCATGGATTAAGAATTTTTAATATATTTTTATTTTCAAAACTTGATTGTGCCGAAACGTAGAGTCCATCACCATAACTTTTCTGTAATTCAATGGTTCCAAAATTCACTAAATTGACCAGGCCTTTCAAAACCAAAGACCTACATTTTATTGAAGATCCACTATTTAGCTGAAGAGAAAGAAGTGTGGGTAGTGAATTACTAATTTCTGCATCATCATTGATGCTAGGGATCCTATTTCTTGACCAATTAGACGCAAGCATGAGACTGCCGTTTGTACCAATATATTTATTGGTAGCTGTATTGGTGGCTATGTCATACTTGCCTATAAGGCAGGCATTGTCTTCTTTTATAGTATACTTTGTATTGACACCAATATTATAGGCCACACTTTTCCCTCCATTTGGCCAATAGACTTTCAATGAGTCAATGATTTTATTATCGCCAATTCCAATGTGTTCTACCAGGGAATTTTGACTGAGATAGTTATTGCCGCAATGCGTAAATCTCATCTGAAGTGAATCTCCATCCCATACTTCTATACGACTGCCTATGCCATGTTTATTGGATGTATTGCCTATGAGTTGTACATTAATAAAATTATTATTGTTTGTCACATTGTTTTTCCAAAGGGCAGCCTTTTTGTTTTCGCCATTGCTGACTACCAGATCGGGTTTGCCATCATTGTTGAAATCACCACTTGCATTGGTGTACGACCACAATGTATCTCCTTGCAATCCTGTAGAGGAAAATTCTGTAAAAGTTTCATCGCGGTTGTTTTTGAAAAGCCTATTCCTTTGTGGTGGGCTATTGTGTTCAGAACACACATAAAGATCCAGGTATTTGTCGTTATCCATGTCAAGCCAATTGCCTCCCCATGATATTTGTGTAGGCATGTTTACTCCAGCAGATGCTGCCACGTTGGGAAAATACACACCATAATTATTCAACAATAGATTATTGCCGGAATAAGCACCATTGGGAGTGAGGGAATTGGTTACAAAAATGTCTGAAAAGCCATCAATGTTGAAATCTCCTACTCCTCCGTTCATTGCATCCACTACAATACCAGCGCCGGTTATAGCAGGAGAACCTACTTCAGTAAAGGTACTATTGCCATTGTTTTTATACAATTTGTTTGGATCTGTTTTATCAGATACTACATATATATCAAGGTTGCCATCGTTATTAAAATCAAAAAGCGTAGCACAAAAACTCAATTCAGGAACCATTGAAATGCCTGCACTTGAAGTGATGTCCGTAAAAGTCTTATTGCCATTGTTTCTGTAAAGGTAATTTCTGGTGCCGCTATATACAGATATAAACAAATCCAGGTCTCCATCTTTGTCTATATCGCCAAAAGAAGCTCCGGAGTTGTTTGCAACAATAGTGCTTATACCACAAGTAGCAGAAATGTCAAGAAACCCTGTATTCGTTTTTTCAAAAAGTTTATTGGATCCATTTTGAGTGCATATAAATAAATCCAGATCAAAGTCATTGTCAATATCAACCCATAATATTTGCTTTGAATAACCGGTATGTATGACCAAAGGGGCTAGCTTCGTAAACGTAGCATTACCGTTGTTTTTATAAAAAACAACACTATCCCCAGCCTCTGTCCCAAAAGTAATGTCATCAAAGCCATCCATATTGAAGTCTGCAAAACTAAGTCCAAATCCATAAGCTGTATTGCCACAAGCGATATCTATTCCTGCACTTTGTGCAACATTTATCATTGGCTGACAATAAGTTACAGTTGTCGCAAACGATAAAATAACAATATAATATAACCTTAACATGGCACAAATTTATAAAAAACCTGCACACAATTAAATAAAAATCAACAAAAAACTAATTAATTAAATGTATTAGACATTGTGCATCATTCAATTATAATTGCTTTTTTATTTATAGAGGTAGTTCCTATGGTCATATTAATGAAATATATTCCATTGGCCAAATCATTAAATTTGGCCCTGCTGCCTGTCAACACTTGTTTTCTTATCAAAGTACCATCTGCGCTAAACACCTTCAACTTTGCACCATCTTCAATTTTATACTCTTTATTGAATTGAAGGTCTAAATGATTGAAAGAAGGATTGTTGAATGTAAAATCTATCTCCTCTGAAGGTTTTCTGGCTATAAATACATCGTCGCTTAATGAGGATTTACCATCAAAGTCCACTTGGCGTAAGCGATAGAAGTAACTTTGATCAGGGGCTATTTTATCGTCATTAAATTTGTATTCAAATCCTGATACATTGTTTTTTGCAGTGATTTGCTCTATTTTGTAATATTCAAGCCCATCAATACTTCTTTCAATGACAAAGTGGCTTGCATTAAGTTCCGCTCCCGTAGCCCATGACAAAAGGTTTGACTGGTCTTGTGCAATGCCATTAAAGTACTTCCATGTTACAGGAAGTGCGCCAAAAGCAAATCCTGCATCTACATTGGTAATTACGTCGCCTGACTGGAGAGAAATATACGGTGTAGTATATAATCCATTGCTATTGTCTATATCACTATTGATTTCAGGATATTGTTTAGAGTTATTTGTAGCGCTAAACCCTACTGGAGGATAGAATTTCAAAAAATAATTTTGTTGCCCAAGGTAGTCAATGTTGTATACCCCATTTTCATTGGTTATAGCTGAACCTATGAGCATTTGGTTTTCATCATAGGCTTCAACAATTACATCTGCCAATTTTTCTTCATTGGCGTCTTGAAGACCATCATAGTTGGTGTCCAACCAGACCAAATTGCCAAGCTGGGCCATAGGATAATAGCCCGCACCAAAGTCCAATACGTCTGAGCCGAAAACTACATTAATTTGACTTGAAGTGCCAGGACCAAATGCCCTCGTTATATCTGAATCTTTTGTTTCATCATTTCCGACATTGGCTTTAGCTTCTACCAATCCATAAGGTGGCATAATCACTTTGAGGTAATATTGTCCCGGAGGCACACAGAAGGCAAAGTATCCATCATCAGAAGGGCTTTTTGGCTTATGACCAGTTTTCTGCCTGTCAAATAAAGTGAACTGTCCATTTTCACTTCTGTATATCTCTACATCTATACCATTTATACCATTCTCTGTCAAATCCGCTATATCGTCTTTGTCTATATCATACCAAACCAAATCGCCAACATAGTTGCATTCATAATATCCTGCATAAATATTCTCAATGTTTTCTGTATTGTCATCTATGGTAAATCCATCTGTTCTTCCTTTTGCTTTATTGGTGACATCTGAATCAAATAAATTATTACCAATATTAGGTTTAGTAAATGAATAGTCCTCTGGCAACTCAAATTCTATAAAATACTGCCCAAAATCTTTGATTCCTTCTAAACGATAATAGCCTTCTTCATCTGTGAACGCAGTATGTGTTGGTTCATTCAAACTGCCTACTTTGTATAATTTCACAGTTACATCTTTCAGTAATGGTTCGTTTTTATTAAAAATACCGTTGTAATTTTCATCGACAAACGCTAATCCAGCTATATACAGACCACAACCACTATTGGCTCTAAATGGACTACATGGATCATTTGGATCAGTATTGTTGGCCCACTCTGCATCATCGTTGGTACCATCGCCATCGGAATCGGCTTTTCTTGGATTGGTTTCATCACCTGTGCCAGCTTTACCATCTTTACCAAGCTTCTCCTGCCAGTTGGTCAATCCATCATTATCAGGGTCACAAGGATCCAAAGTATCTGTTGGCATGCAAATACTATTGTCATCAGGATCATACAATGGATCAGTAGATAGCTTGTCTGGATAATAACCATCTCCGTCATCATCGGTACATCCATTGATCAATACATTGGCATTAAGTTTAGTTCTCGGACAGTCATCTATTGCATCTACATAACCATCATTGTCATCGTCATTGTCACATTCATTGCCGATACCATCATTGTCAAAATCAGCACTCCCATCTACAAAGCCATCACAATCATTGTCAATCATGTCGCAGACATCTTGTACCCCAGGATGAATATTTGGGTCGTTGTCATTACAATCTTCATAAGTGTAATAGCCATCTTCGTCTTTGTCATTAAAGAAATAGGTCTCAGCTTTGTCAAAGGCTTTTGCAGCCAGTTTAATACCATTTTTTCTGCCTGGTATATCATCTACAGCAGGGTGGATTCCACCCCAAATACGTGATAAACTGCTTTGGTCTGCAGCGTCTCTATAAGTGGCCCATTGCAGGTGTATATCTTCAGTCGGCCCTTCCTCAAATACGAGGTATTCGTTTTTCTTTGCCACGAACTCGGCCATACCCCCTGGGAAATATTCCGATCCTGTAAGCTCCGTTAGCAATTCTGCTGCAGCCCTAGAATAGGTTGAGTGACCTGAAATGTAGCCTGCAAAAGGTGGTGTCACAAAAGAAGGCCTTTGGTATGGCCACCACAATTCTCCCAAGATCCAACCAACACCTGCTACGTCATTTGGCGTATTGATAAAACTATGGGCTTTCCATGCCCTTACTTTGATTTTATTGATGTTTTGACCATTGGTTCCGGCAAGTGGATCTCCTGGTTGTACCAATTCTACAAAACCAGGGATCAAATTCAAACCTGCTTTGTGGTAGTGCGGCAAATTTGGATCTGTACACTGTCCTTTCATCGCCATGTATCTTATTGCATGGATAGGTCTCAAACAATCGTAATATCCTTTTATACTCCAAGTGGAAATAGCCGCATCATGCATGGTTCCCCCAAGTGCAAAATAGCCCTTAACATCCCATTCCAATGCATCCAATACCGGTCCTTTGCCCTTGTATTTTCTTACGTGCATTGGATGGTCTGTATTGTAATTAAATAAAGTAAACCAGTGGCCCGGAGGAGTTTCACTATTTGGACCATCTGCCCAAAATTCTGACAATACCCTTGAATAATCTCCTCTCAACACAGGATTGGGAGCATAAGGTTGTCCCGTTATTGGATTTAAAGGTCTTCCTGTGCCAGCATCACCGCCTTCCATATAGTCATAAAAATTATCATATTCAGCTACTGAATTTGGCAAGGCACCAGTGTTGCCATGTGAGCCAGGTGAGATATCGATGACAACTCCATCATCAGTACCAAGATGAGAAGACCATTGTATCACCATACCAAATGTTTTTTTGTATTCAGCCGATGCTGCTACATCATTGGTATCAATCAATACTGGTGGCCCTGGATCAAGGTAGACATTCCAGTTGTTGCCGTTTCTATTATATACATTTTTATCGGCATTGGTCAAAGCAAACGGCACTACATCGCCCCATTGATGTGAAAGTGCAGGCGGCGTGGTACCTGGAATTAAATTGCCGTTTTGATCAATAAATACAGTCAATGTCAATGGTTGCCATCTATTTGGATTTAAAATAGTGGGATTGCCAGGATTAAATACAATCATGGGTGGGTTGACGGGAGTATAGTAAGAATTGGTATACAACTGTGCTTCCCTACTACCATCTTGCAGTCCATATGCTATAATACTAGCTGCTATGTAATTGCCCAGTTGTGCGGCTGAGCCACTAGAATAATTGACTCCTGTAATATTGGGATCGTAGCCCAGCTGAGCCATAAGATTATTTAATTTTGTACGTATGTTGGCCAGGCCTTCGGGAGAAAATCGAAACCTATGCAATATCATTCTGTACATGGCATAACTGACGGCTTCCCTTCGCTGCGCTTCTATATTAGCTCCGGGGGTAAATCCTGTAAATGGTATGGTGTAACCACCTACTGTCTTTCCCAAAAAGTAGGTCTTGGCTTCATCGTCAAATACCGCCCATGCATCATACGCAGCTGCAGAAATATGGAATAAATTTCTGGCATGTACTGTTGGTCTAGCCAAATCCTTTCTGATTCTTTGCAGCAAAGAGTCATTCCACATCCGTGCTACTGAGTGTGTAGATGCCTGAGAAAATAGCAATAGGGAATAACAAACTAATAGAATTGTAGATATTCGTTTCATTTAAAACAGATTGATTTTGCAACAAAGTAAAAAAAAATAGAATAGAAAAAATATTAAAATTTCGATTATTTTGAACTCAATAATACAAATAGTTATTCCAATATATTCAACCTTGAATTAGTGAGTTATATAAATTAGAAATTAGTTAAATGTGTAGAATATTAAAAAAATTAATTATTGTAGAAATGCACTATTTCTGACTATTTTTGATCGAATTCAATATGACGTAAGGTCCCATATTTAATACAAACCTTATTTTCGGTAGTTTAGACCATAACCCAAAATTGATAAAATAAAAATCTGTTATTAAACGCTTTTAGAATTATTATATCCCAATCCTATTATTGTTTTTCTAACTTTGTATGTTTCTATTCATTAATTGCACAGTCTATCTGCTTTCTTCAAAGAAGATATCAAAAATGACAATAAACCCACCAGCTTAAATTCTCTCTATCTGTATATGGCTGTATTATTCCTGATTATTTTATTAATTTTGTTTACTATTGCATATAAAAATAACATACTGAAAAATGACAACAGAAATTAAACCTAAAAGAAGCATCTTTAAAAAGATGCTATACATCCTGGCATGTATATTGGTAATCTTTTTGATAGCAGGTATTGTTATGCCAAAAGACATACATACTTCTATAACGAGTAAGATTGATGTTCCTTCTAACTATGCATTCAATTTAGTAAACAATCAAATGAGCGCACCTACTTGGAATGCCTGGATCATTGAAGACAAAGATACTGAAGTGAATTATGATAATATCATTGAAGGCACAGGTTCAGGGTACACGTGGAAAAGTAAAAAATTTGGTGATGGCTCCCTAAAGATTACCGAGGTTATCCCTGATAAAAAAATTGAAGCTGCTCTTATGATGCAAGGTAGTGAAAGCAAATCTACCCAAAAATTTTATTCTGAAAATGGTCAATCATCCATAGTGTGGGATTTTGATACCCATATGGCTTATCCAAAAAATGTCTTTGCCCCTTTTCTGACTTATATGATCAATAAGAAAAATAGGCAAAGCATTGACAATATGGTGGACGAAATAAAGAAAAGACAGAAAGGAACTTATTTTGGGTATGACGTCAAAGAAAGCAGCCAAAATCAAAGGTATTTTGTGACTTCAAGAAGTACCGTTACTTTTGATCAAATTGCACAATTCTCTCGAACGTCACCGCACTGATCGCCACTCTATTGCTCTTCATGTTCGGAACCGGATCGGTGCGCGGCTTTGCTGTGACGATGGGCATCGGCATCGCCATATCGATGTTCACGGCGGTCACCGTCGTGCGGGTGATGATGTCGGCCGTCGTCCGGCGGTGGCGCATCAAGGTGATGCGGATCGAGCCCTTATTCCAACTGAAGTTGATTCCGGACGGGACGTCCATCCCGTTCATGCGCGCGCGATATATGGGTCTTGCGTTTTCGGCATTGCTGTCGATTGCGTCGATCGCTTTGTTCGTGACGCCCGGCCTGAACTACGGCGTCGATTTCAAGGGCGGCATTCAGCTCGAGGTCGAGACGAAGGGGCCGGCGGACTTGGCCGCGTTTCGACGCGGGCTGAACACGCTCGATCTCGGCGATGTGGCGTTGCAGGAATTCGGCGACGCGTCGACGGTTCTGGTGCGCGCCGAACGCCAAGCTGGGGCGGAGGCAGAACAACGCGCTGCCGTCGACAAGATCCGCGCAAAGATCGCTGAGATCGCGCCGGGTTCCAAGATCGAGCGCACCGAGGTGGTGGGACCGAAGGTCAGCGGCGAGTTGGCCGAGACCGGGGTTCTCGCCGTCGTGCT
>JAYUTD010000442.1:0-3354 GCA_043755305.1 Saprospiraceae bacterium | reverse complement strand
ATCTTAGGCAATACTTACCATTTATACCTGAGGCCCGGACTTGATGTAATAAAGAAAGGAGGTGGTCTTCATAAGTTTATGAATTGGGACAAACCAATACTTACAGATAGTGGCGGATACCAGGTATATTCATTGAGTGGAATGAGAAAAATAAAAGAAGAAGGCGTTAAATTTCAAAGCCACATTGATGGTTCATACCATCACTTTACCCCGGAGAATGTTGTAGATACCCAACGCATTATTGGTGCAGATATAATTATGGCTTTTGATGAGTGTACACCCTACCCCTGTGAATACAATTATGCAAAAAGATCCATTGCCATGACCCATAGATGGTTAAACAGGTGTATAGAAAGATTCGACAATACAGAAGGGCATTATGGATATACCCAGCTATTTGCTCCAATAGTGCAGGGAAGCACTTTTAAAGACCTTCGGGAAATATCTGCCACCTATATTGCAGCCCAAAACAGGGCAATAAATGCCATTGGGGGTCTTTCTGTAGGGGAACCCCATGATGAAATGTATGCAATGACAGAAGTGGTGTGCGGCATACTGCCTGAAGACAAACCCCGTTATTTAATGGGAGTAGGTTTGCCTGAAAATATTTTAGAAAGTATAGCTTTGGGTATCGACATGTTTGACTGTGTATTGCCTACAAGAAATGCAAGGCATGGCATATTGTACACAAGTGAAGGCATAGTAAATATCAAAAATGCAAAATGGAAAGATGATTTTTCACTCATAGATGAAAACAGTAGTTCTCCATTGAGTAAATCACATACAAAGGCCTATTTAAGGCATTTGTTTCAAGCAGGCGAAATGCTCGCTTTGCAAATTTCTAGTATTCAGAACTTATCTTTCTTTTTATCTCTGGTGAGAGAAGCAAGAAAGCAAATCATTGCAGGTACTTTTTATGAATGGAAAAATGAAACCGTAAAAAAAGTAAGCCAAAGACTTTAATAATGCATGCTCAGATAAAAAATAAATTCCAAAGCATTTATGGGTTTGCTCCAGACTGCACAGTGACTGCCAATGGCCGGGCAAATATTATAGGGGAGCATACAGACTACCACTATGGCTTTGTGTTTCCTTTTGCGATTGACAAAGGCATTGTATTGTGTGGAAGTAAAAGTGAAGGGTTAAAAATATACAGTGTCAATTACAATTCATACTATATTTTAGATGAAAAATTTTCGATTGGTAGCTGGCAATCTTATATAGGCAATGCTATTGCATTTATGGAAGAAAAATATGGTCTAAAAATAAAGCTTGACCTCGTTTTTGGTGGCAATCTTCCTATTGGAGCAGGCCTCTCCTCATCTTCTGCATTGTGTTGTGGCTTTATAGAACTGGTGTGTCAATTGTACAACATACCTATGACTCCATTGGAAAAAGTAAACCTGGCTTCTCAAATCGAACATGGTTCCGGTGTTATTGGAGGAAAAATGGATCAATACACCATACTATTTGGCAGAGAAAACCTGGCTTTGATCCTTGATTGCAGAACCATGACCCATGAAGAAGTAGCCGTACCAAAGGATTGGTCATTTTTATTAATCAATTCCGGTGTAAAACACAATCTTGCCCACACTGAGTACAATGATAGAAGAAGAGATGGAGAAGAAGCATTGGCTATGCTCCGGCAACAACTGACACATCTTACATCGCTCAGAGATTTGAAAGCTGAAGAGTTGGAGGCATATAAGCCCTGGTTATCCGCTCAACAATACAATAGAGCATATCATGTAATCAATGAAAATTTAAGGGTTATTCAGTTTAAAAATGCCATGTTGAATGAAGACCTGGAGTCTTGCGGAAGTTTACTAAATGATTCTCATACAAGTTTGAGGGATTTGTATGAAGTGAGTTGTGATGAATTAAATACTTTACAATCATTGGCAACTCAAACTTCATTTATTGCTGGCAGCAGAATGATGGGTGGCGGCTTCGGTGGGTGTACCATCAACCTTGTAAAACAAATAGATCATGAAGGATTAACAGAGATGCTTCTTAATTTTAATAAGACCTATGGATATACCCCTGAGACATATACTATAAAACCTGCGAGTGGGCTCAAAATCTATGAATAAAGACATTATTACCAGAGACATAAAAACAAAAGCCATGGAATTGGGCTTCTCAGGCATAAACATTGCGAAAGCAGAGTTTATGACCGATGAAGCAAAACATCTAGAACAATGGCTCAATGCCGGCTATCACGGAGATATGAATTATATGGAAAATCATTTTGATATGAGGCTGAATCCCACTTTACTTGTACCGGATGCAAAGTCTGTAATTTGCCTACTGTACAATTACTATACAGACGCAATTCAAAATGATACAGATGCTCCCAAGCTTTCGATGTATGCTTATGGCAAGGACTATCATAAAGTCGTAAAGAAAAAGCTTAAAGAGTTATATGCTTACATCAAATTAGTAGTGGGTGATGTGCAAGGAAGATGTTTTGTGGATTCTGCACCTATAATGGAAAGGGATTGGGCAAAAAGAGCCGGACTTGGGTGGACTGGCAAAAATACCTTGCTGATAAATCCTAAAAAAGGTTCCTATTTTTTTCTTGCTGAGATTATTTGTGACTTAGAATTGAATTATGACAGCCCAATGAAGGATTATTGCGGTACATGCACCCGATGCATAGAAGCTTGTCCCACAGATGCCATTGCAAGCAATGGATATTTAGTAGACTCTACCAAATGCATCTCTTATTTAACGATAGAATTAAAAAATGAGATACCTGATATGTTCGCAGGTAAAATGGACAATTGGATGTATGGCTGCGATATTTGCCAACAAGTATGTCCTTGGAATAGATTTGCTGTTCAGCACAATGAACCGTCATTTGTACCTTCTGATAAACTTTTAACTATGAAAAATAAGGAATGGCAGGAATTGTCTGAAGATACATTTAATGCAATGTTTGAATCATCTGCTGTGAAAAGAACAAAGTTTTCGGGTTTGAAAAGAAATATAGCTTTTTTAAAAGAAAAGCCATAATCTAGCGCTTTTTTCCATTTTTTGCCTTAGTATTTCTTTCATTTTTCAAGCGTACTTTTTGTTAGACAAGAATATATAACGCTATTGTTAAAAGGCGGAAGTTGCCAATAAAAAAAGTTGATTCCAATGCAGATTGGAACCAACTTTTAAATCCTTTTTAGGTTTATTTTTAGGGCCGCCTTATTTGGTTTCAGCCCAGGTTTTACCAGTTTTTTCATTGTAAAACAAAGTAATTTGGCTTATTTCAGATAAATCAAAACCTATCCAAAAAACATCTTCATCTGCCTCATATCCTTCCCAGGTCACATAAATATCTCTAATAGTGTACCCGGTTTT
>JAYUTD010000441.1:0-8417 GCA_043755305.1 Saprospiraceae bacterium | reverse complement strand
CAATTTTAAGCGATACTTGAGGTGAAGCAGCTATAAGTTTTTTGTATTCTGCTGAATCCAGATTAATCACTTCCATATTCAACATGTCTTCGGGGCTTATACCCCATTCAGACAATTTTTTTTGATTAAACTGACTTCCACCCGATGGCTTTACAATATATTGGTACTGTACATTTTTAGGGTTATTTTGAGCTACACCATTAATGTAAATTTGTCTATTTCTTACTTCAAGCGTATCGCCGGGTGTGGCCACACACCTTTTTATATAATGGTCTTTTTTGTCAATAGGTCTTACCCTTAAATCATTGTCCCCTACTGCTTTTGCAAGGTAGGGATCTCCACCAATTGCTTGTGAAACCTGATGTACAAAATAACTTCTTGAAGGGGTTAGATACACACTATCTCCTACCGGCCAGTTAAATACAAAAGGTTTGCCTTTTTCAACTTTTTCTAAACCAGGTAATCTATGGTAGCCAAGACTTGGTTTTTTAAAATAGGATTCACAATTGATAAAAGGTATAGTATTGTGGACCAAAGGCAACATGGCTATCGTCATAGGTGTCCTTATCCCATAATGTGCTTTTGATACAAAAAGATAATCCCCTACATTTAAACTACCTTCCATTGAGGAAGTTGGTATTACATAAGCCTCTATTAAAAACATCCTTATAAAAGCCGCAGCAAAAACCGCAAAAACGATGGACTCTGTCCATTCTCTAATGATTGATTTTCTGTACGGATTGTTTTTTGACAGTTTGTCAAACTTAAAATTGTCTTTTAACTTAGCCGCCTCTATCAATTGAGATTGGTACTCTTTTTCCTGCATTAAAATAGGACCATTATATTTGGCATCGTTTTCTTTTGCTATAGATGCAAAAATAGCAGGCGCATATATAACAGCTGCTGCACTGTGACTAAAGTTGTGTTTGCCAAATGAACGCACAAGATCAACCGCCATAGCGGTAAACGTAAATATATTTACTATGGGAAATAAAAGCCACAATGCCTCTATTGGTTTTTTCCCTATGAGTTTACACCACTCAATAAAATTAATACCCGGTATCCATGCTTTTTTTGAATCCACTCCCGCCTTGGGAAATAGCATGGACAAACTTAAGCACAATAATACGTATGAAACAATTAAGAAATATAGTAAAAACACGCTCTTTATTATTTTAATGAAATGCAAATATATGCAAAATGAAGAATACCAATTGCTAAATAGCCAATTATCTGATTAACAGTAGCTTTTAGCCGATAAATGCAATAAAATTAAAACACACTATCAATCCATTTTTATAAAAAGAAAATAAAGACCCATTGTCATTTATCTTGTTTTCAAATTTAGCTACAAAAGACAAAATTATATTGGCATTTTCTTGAAAATGAGCCTCTCCGTGCTAGTCTGTTAAAGTTTCATTGACTATATCAGTACCCTGTTCTTTATCTACAGCCTTCTTTTTTTCACTAGAAAAAAATCCTCTGTTAAACAATAATATGGATATAACCCCAACTGTAATAGCGCTATCTGCTATATTGAAGACTGGCCTGAAAAATTCAAATCGCTCACCTCCCCAAAAAGGAATCCAACTCGGCAATACTGTATTGACCATGGGAAAGTAAAGCATATCTACTACCTTACCCTGGAAGATTGGCGCATATCCTGTTCCAAATGATACAAATTGTGCTAAACCACCATGGTAATGAGACTCGCTAAAAACCAGACCGTAAAATATACAATCTAAGATGTTACCAATCGCTCCAGCCACTATAAGGCTAAAACTGAATATCAATGATTTTCTTTCACCCGCTTTGAATAATGTATACAACAAATAGGATAAAAAACCTGCCATTATTATTCTGAAAATGCTTAGGATATACTTACCCATCACACCACCATAACTTAGTCCAAAAGCCATACCTTCGTTTTCTACAAATTGAATTTTAGCCCATTCTTGACCAAGCATATTGAAATCTTCCCCATATTGCAAATTTGTCTTTATCCACACCTTCAGAACCTGATCTACTATCAAAATAGATGTAATTGTCAAAAATATTATTGCTTTTTTACTCACACTTTTATTTTTTTATTAAAACGCCAAAAATAAGACTTTAATTTTTCTAATCTCCTAAAATTTCTGTAATTAATAACCGTTGCACGGTACTTTTCATTTGCTCCTTGGAAAAAATAACTATAAATTAACTTATGCGTTCACATTTTCCATGATTAAAATGAAGGTAGGATAAAGTTTGGCAGCTATGACTAGCTCCATTCTAATACAATCTTGCCCATACTTCTTCTTGCCTCAATAAAATCATGTGCTTCGCCGACTTGGGTAAATGGATATACCTTTCCCAGATGCGGTTTTATGATTCCCTGAGCCACCAACTCCATAGTCTTTGAAAACACTTCACTAAATACTTCCGGCTTGTAGTCTGCTATCCTTAGCATATTGATCATAATGAGTGACTTTGATTGCATCAGCATAGGAATTGGTGAAAAAAATCCAAATCCAGTTGCCAAAGGGATAAGCATCAATTTATTTTTTATTGCAGCAATATTTTCAGCCGCTCCAAAACAAACCATTCTACCTCCAGGCCTAAGTAGCTTATATGCTTTTTTGAATGCTTGTCCCCCAATACTATCAAAAACTACATCAATGCCTTTAGGTGAAATTTGTTTCACGGCATCTGAAAAATTTTCTTTGGTATAATCGATCACATGATCAGCTCCCAGCCCTTTCACAAAATCTATTTTTGAGGTAGATGCAGTAGCGAATACCTCGCATCCTTTGCTTTTGGCTATCTGTACCAGAATGCTGCCAACTCCTCCAGCTCCGGCTTGTATTAATACTTTATCGGTTTTGTGCAACGTGACCGAATCTACTGCACAGTAATAAGCAGTGCATGCCTGAGTCGCAAAAGCTGGAGCTATAGCCAAATCAATATTGTCAGGCAAGGCCGATACCGCAAGTTCTTTGGCAACAGCATACGCTGCATATCCTCCAAATCTGGTCAAAGCTGCCACCCTTTGGCCTACTTTAAATCGGGTAACCTTACCGCCAACCGCTTCTACTATACCACTCACATCGTAACCTATTATACTAGGTGGCTTTGGCGCATCTTCATACAATCCAACTCTGGCAAGTATGTCAGCAAAATTGACGCCACTATAACTTACTTTGATCAGCACTTCATCTTCTTTTACCACAGGAACCGGTCTTTCCTCTATAGCAAAAGCCTGATTTGCGCTGCCATACTTATTTAATATTATTGCTTTCATTGACATTGATATTTTTGTAAAAATAATTAAAGCTGCCGAGCTTTCCATTATGCAAGCCATACAAATCCAAAGTTAAAACCAAATATGGTTGTAAAATTAAATAGCGAGCTCATAAAATGATGTTTTTTGTTAATGACCCCTAAATTTTAGGGGGTAATGCAGTCATAAATCATAATTTTTGTAGTTTTGACCCATAAAAATCAATATCAATATGTCAATACTTAGATTTAACGCCCTCAACATTGCTTTAAACAGGCAACCTGTAACAATCACTGAAACCGAGAAAAGGTCGGCCATATTTGGCAAAAATGTGTTTAATGAAGCGGCAATGCGCCAGCATTTAACTCCGGATGCTTTTAAAGCTGTAAAATCTGCCACAGAATTAGGTACTAAAATAGATCGAAAAATTGCTGACTACATAGCCATAGGTATGAAAGAATGGGCTATGTCCAAAGGAGTAACGCATTACACACACTGGTTTCAGCCATTAACTGGTGCAACAGCCGAAAAGCATGATGCATTTTTTGAAACCAATCTTGACGGTTCTGTAATCGAAAAATTTGGCGGCAGCCAGTTGGTGCAACAAGAACCAGATGCTTCTTCTTTTCCAAATGGAGGTATAAGAAATACATTCGAAGCCAGAGGATATACTGCGTGGGACCCTAGTTCTCCGGCATTTATATATGGTACTACATTATGCATTCCTACCGTCTTTGTTTCCTACACTGGCGAAGCACTCGACTACAAGACTCCTTTGCTTAGAGCATTATTGGCTTTAGACACAGCTGCCACCGATGTTTGCAAATACTTTGACAAAAATGTAAAAAAAGTAGTCGCAACACTTGGCTGGGAACAAGAATATTTTCTTATTGACAAAGCTTTAGCTGATGTAAGGCCAGACATCGTTATGACAGGTAGGACGCTACTTGGACACGCTCCTGCAAAAGGACAACAACTTGAAGACCATTACTTCGGATCTATTCCGTCCAGAGTACTGGCATACATGAGAGATCTTGAAATAGAATGTATGTTATTGGGAATACCAGTGAAAACCAGGCACAATGAAGTAGCACCAAATCAATTTGAATTGGCACCAATTTTTGAAGAGGTCAATCTTGCGGTAGACCACAACTCATTGCTGATGGACGTGATGCAGAAAGTTGGCGAAAGACACAATTTCAAAGTTATGCTGCATGAAAAACCCTTTGCCGGTGTCAACGGTTCCGGAAAACACAATAACTGGTCTATGGCAACCGATACGGGAATCAATTTGCTTAGTCCAGGAAAAACGCCTATGAGCAACTTACAATTCCTTACCTTTTTTGTCAATATTATCAAAGCAGTGCACGATTACGAGGAACTTGTCAGAGCGAGCATTGCCACAGCCAGCAATGACCATAGACTAGGAGCAAATGAAGCACCTCCGGCCATCATTTCAATTTTTATTGGTGAGCAATTGACAAAAGTGCTACACGACCTCGAAAATGTATCTGACGGCAAACTCTCACCTGAAGAAAAAACGGATCTAAAATTGAATGTGGTGGGTAAGATCCCGGAAATTATGCTTGACAATACTGACAGAAACAGAACATCACCTTTTGCATTTACTGGCAATAAATTTGAATTTAGAGCGGTTGGCTCATCTGCCAATTGCGCAAATCCTATGATTACACTCAATACAATCATGGCCAAACAACTCAAGGTTTTTAAATCAGAAGTAGACGGGCTGATTGAGAAAAAAGATATGAAAAAAGACGATGCCATTTTCAATGTTTTGAGAGAATATATTAAAAAAACCAAAAACATTCTTTTTGAAGGTGATGGATACAGCGATGAATGGGAAAAAGAGGCTGCAAAAAGGGGGCTTAGCAATAATAAAACTACACCTAATGCACTCAAAGCAAAAATTTCAAAGCAGGCACTTGACCTTTACAAAGAAATGAATGTAATGAACAATATAGAAGTTGAGGCTAGATATGAAATCGAAGTTGAAGAGTACATGAAAAAAATTCAGATCGAAGGAAGAGTTCTTGGTGATATTGCAAGAAACAATGTCATCCCTACAGCCATCAAACACCAAAATATGCTCATTGAAAACGTTAAAGGATTAAAAGCCATTTTTGAAAAAGATTTTGAAAAAATAGGGAAAGAACAGATTGGCATAATCAAAGAAATTTCTGAACATATATCTGCTATCAATTCTCAAGTAGAAAATATGACAGAAGCAAGAAAAAAAGCAAATACGATAGACCATGCTGATAAAAGAGCTTCTGCCTATTGCGAAGAGGTAAAGCCTTTCTTTGAGAAAATTAGATACCACTGCGATAAACTGGAACTATTGGTGGACGACGAACTATGGACACTCACCAAGTATAGGGAGCTTTTGTTTATTCGATAGTAATCTGAAAATATAAAATCATTTAAATTACAAAAGGTCGATGGTGTTAATCATCGACCTTTTACTTTTTACCTCTTATTTACACTTAAAATATTTTACCGAATCAGGCCATATCTTTGCCGTCAAATGGATTTTCTTCCTTTTTTACAATCAATGCAATGATTGCTGCAAATAAGGCTCCCGGAAGAATAAGTGAAAACAGAAAATTAAGGGCTAATGTGCCAATCGTTTGGGTAGCTCCTTCTTCCATGGACTCTATGGCCTTGTCGGTAGCTTCATCACCCAAAAAAGACCGCATTTTTTCGAATGCTTCTATGGCAGTTTCTTTCACCATTTCATTGAGCCCCGGATCAATAAAATTGAAGAGTATATAGGCAAAAATAGTAGTAATCAAACTATAAATAAGATATGTAACCCAGCAATTTTTAAAAGCATCTTTAAAGCTAATGATACCTTTGTTTAGCTTTTTCTCCGTGATTGCAGCCTGCACCATAAAATAAATCATTGGTATTGGACTTATCAGCGCACCAAATTTCAAATACATATGTGGATCTATCAAATAAATAATTAAACTAATGATTATAGCTGATCCACCTGCCAATAATCCATGCTTTGCATCGTATTGTGTCATAACTAAAGAATATTTAATGCAAAAATAATTAAAATTAGTAGACAAAAAAGCTAAAACAACATTCCCTACTATTAAATTTAATAGTATGTATAACTGCTATTTATATATTATAATATATTATATGTAATTTTTTTAAAAAGATTTCACCTCTTTGTACTTTCATATGCAACCTATAAATAGTATTATCGTCATTGTAAAGTATAATCGAAAATAAGACCAATTTTTGCCAATGTTTAGTGAAAGTGAACTAGTGCAGTTATGCATCGAAAGAAAAAGACATGGGCAGCAGGCTTTATACCATAAGTATTCAGATGCTATGTATAACCTCTGTTGCAGAATGCTCAGCACTACTGCCGAAGCGGAAGAAATATTGCAAGACGCTTTTATTACTATTTTTGACAAAATTGGGACATTTAGTTTTCAAAGCACCCTTGGTGCATGGATTAAAAGAATAGTAGTCAATAAATGTATTGACCACCTTAGATTGAAAAAAAACAATTGGCTGGAATTAAATGATTCTGTAATAGCAATACCCGATACAATTGATGAAAGTGTGTCAATCAATATCCACGTGATAAATGATGCTATATCAACATTACCCAATGGTTATAGAACAGTTTTCTCCTTGTATGCCATAGAAGGCTATGATCATGAAGAAATTGCTCAAGTACTTAATATATCAGAGCAGACATCGAAATCACAGTACCACAGAGCAAAAGAAAAACTTAAGGAAATTATTACCTCCAATGGCAACCTTGGTAAATTATACTCACATTAAACAAATCAAAAGTCCCATGTATAAAGACTGGTTAGAAAAAGAAATATTCGATAAGAAAGATGGGCTCAATTTTAGGACAGCGCCACCACATCTTTGGCAAAAAATAGAAAATCAACTTGACCAAAAAACAAGTAAAAGAAGAATGATTTTTCTAAATGTCTATAAATTCGCCGCAGTTTTTTTAGGTGTGTTGGTCACAGGAATAGTCATAGGGAAAATCTATTTTTCTAAGTCTTCCCAAGGTATCGATCCGGCATATCTTACAGCAATTAATATGGCAGAGGCACATTACTCTAAAGAAGTAACCAATAAAATTGAAATCGCTAAGCAACAGAATATCTACAATCCAACAGTAGCTTCAGATATAAATGAACTCGACAAAGTATACAATGAATTGAAAGATGAAATGCTTTCTAAAAAAGATATAAATAATGCGATAATAATGAAAGAAATGATAAACAATTACAAAATCAGAATATCGCTGTTAGAAGCTCTTTTGTCAAAACATGCAAAGTCAACCTTAGCCATAAAAATAATGGCCAATGACACCATTTAATCACAATTAAAACAATTAAATAAATGAAATATATTTTACTTTCCTTATGCCTTGCAATAAAAGTTTTATCCTTTGCATCATTGTGCAAAACAGAAAGTTTTGAACTTAGAAAAAAAATAACTAAAACTTATGACTGCCCTCCTTCTAAAGTTGTAGATGTCGCTAATACTTATGGAAATATAACGTTAGTGGTATACGCTGGCACGCAAATAAAATACGATATTGAAGTAATAGCAAAAGCAGACAATAAGTCAAAAGCACAGAAAGAATTAGACAGGGTCAGTATTGTATTCAATGATGAAGCTGCAAAAATAGCTGCAAAAACAGACATAGCTGATAAAAATTCATGGTTTGGATGGAGTTGGTCCTGGAGCGGCAATGCCGAAATTCAAGTCAATTATACAATATATCTCCCTGACAATAGAAGCGTTTTCTTAAATCAAACTTATGGAAATGTTTATCTCCCAAATTATAACGGACCACTTGACCTTGAAGTAGCCTATGGCAATATCCAGGGTGCAGATTTCAATAACGCAATTAAAATAGACCTAAGTTATGGCCAGGGAAAATTAGGATGTATGAAAAAGGGTAATTTAAATATTTCGTATTCAGATTTGATAATCAATTCAGCAACATTTTTAACCACAGAGTTGCAATACGGAAAGCTGGCTATAATAGAATCTTGTGAATCACTTGACTTAGATGCTGATTACTCAGAAGTTTCTTTGGGAAATGTCAATAAATTAATTGGAAACGGAGGATACAACCACT
>JAYUTD010000440.1:0-3362 GCA_043755305.1 Saprospiraceae bacterium | reverse complement strand
CATCATTTAAAAATTGCCTCCCCATGATATCAGATCCCCATTCCCGTTGGGTAGTGGGAGCTACATAAATATCTCTAATAGTGTACCCGGTTTTATTTACTAAATCAAAATCAAGGTTTGCAATGCATTCCTTTGACAACTTCATTTTCGGGTGTATTTTATGGTTTGTAAAAGACATCGAAACCAAAGCTATTGAAGTGAGTGCTAAGAATAAAAATAGAATTTTTCTCATTAATGTTTTTTTATAGATTGTTTATAAAGATTAAGTAAGTATATATTTAAATTGCAAAATACAACATTTATCTAAATCTGTTTGAAAAAACAAATATATATTATTTCACTATGTATTTTTCTAAAATATAAAGTATGGATTACTCACCGTGAATAACCTTTTTTCTCCTAAAGCTCGCCGACATGAATGCCAATATTCTAATAATAATAGAACAAAATTTGGCAAAAATAAAAATTTGAATATATTAATAGGTTTTTTTATTTTTGTGACTTATTAAACAAAATTTATAATGCCATACCTTTTCACTTCAGAGTCCGTGTCAGAAGGACACCCTGACAAAATCGCAGATCAAATATCAGACGCACTTGTTGATCATTTCTTAGCTTTTGATCCTTCCTCAAAAGTAGCCTGTGAAACTTTGGTGACTACAGGACAAGTAGTGCTCGCAGGTGAGGTAAAGTCAAATACTTATCTCGATGTACAACAAATATCGAGAGATGTAATCAGAAAAATAGGCTACACAAAATCTGAATATATGTTTGAGGCTAATTCTTGTGGCATATTTTCAGCCATTCACGAACAATCTCCTGATATCAATCAAGGCGTAGAAAGAGCAAATAAAGAAGACCAGGGTGCCGGTGACCAAGGCATGATGTTTGGGTACGCTACCAGCGAGACAGATAACTTCATGCCGCTGGCACTGGACTTATCTCATAAAATTCTCCAGGAGTTGTCTTATTTAAGAAATGAGGGTAAACAGATAAAATACCTTAGACCAGATGCAAAATCCCAAGTTACCATTGAGTATTCTGATGACAATAAGCCTGTCAGAATTGATACAATAGTAGTGTCCACACAACATGATGATTTTGGAAAGGAAGAAGCAATGCTCAAGCAAATCAAGGCAGATGTCATTAACATCGTCATACCAAGGGTTATTAAAAAACTAAAACCTTCTCTTAAAAAATTATTTACCGATAAGATCAAGTACCATATCAACCCTACAGGAAAATTTGTTATAGGTGGCCCGCATGGAGATACTGGTCTTACAGGTCGAAAGATAATAGTAGACACCTATGGAGGTAAGGGTGCACACGGTGGTGGTGCTTTTTCTGGCAAAGATCCATCAAAAGTAGACAGATCTGCAGCTTATGCAACAAGACATGTTGCTAAAAATCTGGTTGCAGCTGGTGTTTGCGATGAAATATTGGTTCAGGTTTCCTATGCTATTGGGGTGGCTAAACCGACTTCTATTTACATCAATACTTACAATAGCTCTAAAGTAAATATGACTGATGGGCAAATCGCGGAAATTGTACAAAATATGCCTTGCTTTGACATGAGGCCTTACAGTATAGAAAAAAGATTTAAATTGAGAACACCTATATATTCTGAAGCTGCTGCTTATGGGCACATGGGTAGAACGTCAGAAATAAAAGTTTTGTCCTTTAAAGACGGATCAGGGAAAGTAAAAAATGTGAAAGTTGAAACCTTTCCATGGGAAAAGCTGGATTGCCAAAAAGAAATTAAAAAAGCGTTTGCTTTATAAATTTTTTTACGCTTAATAAAAAAAGTCATTGATTATCACCAATGACTTTTTTGTTTATATTCAATTATATTGAATATTGAATAGATAAAAAAATAAAAGTGAAGCCTTTGCTCCACTTTTATTTTTATAAGGTCTAAAAATATGAAAATTATTTTTACTATTCGATACAGATAAATCTATGGTCTGTATCTTTTCCATTTACTGTTACTTTTACTGTGTAAACACCTGAAGTCAATTTAAGTGGTACTACTTTTTCCAATTGATTGCCTTCCATTTTTTGATTGACTACATTTTTCATCACCATCTTACCTTCATTGTTATAGATCGAAGCTGATACTGATGAACCCCTTTGAGCATCAATAGAAAGATTGATGAAGTCTGAAGCTGGATTAGGGTAAATTTTAGAATTTACTGACACCAATTCGTTTTTTGCGTTTAAAAACACTGTATTGTTTGAAGTCGATGCATCTTTGGTAAGATCATCAATTGGTTTAACATTTACTGTAGTAGATTTTGACACTGTACACCCAAGATCGCTTGTGACTGTAAGATAATACTCGCCTGCATTATTAAGCTTTGCATTTCTTAACACAGGATTTCTTTCACTGGATTGAAAACCATTGGGACCAGTCCATTCAAAAGTTAACGCATTGCTCCATTGTCCTGCATTCAATGTAATGTTGTCATTTTCGATGGCTGCAATAGATTCAACCAATTCACCTGAAGGCAATAAAGCATTCTCTAATGTATAATTGTTGCTATATTTTTGCTCTGCACTGCCAATGGTAAATCCATTTCTAAAATCACCGCCATGCATATCTTTATCTGATGATATTGGATCTGCAGCGTTATCAAATAATCTAACTCCTTCTGCACATTTTGGAAGTGGTGAGATATTCACACTAAAGAGCTTTACTTCATCCCCTTCATTTAAATCATTGTAAAAAGCTGTAGGTGTCAAAGATGGTACAATGCTAAATATATCTGAGTGGTTTAAACTTTCCAGATTCTTTATACTATTTGATATGTTCCACCGTGAAGGTTTTGCTCCTTTGTAGTTAATATTATCTATCAACGGCATATGGTTTTGAGCCAGCGTCATTATGGAACCAGCTGGTACAATGATAGATATCTGTGCATTGAATTGGATTCTATGTCTTGTCAATTGTGCCTGACCCTTTGCTACTTTTAGGTAACAATCAAACAATTTTGTTTCAGTATTAAATTTCAACCCATAGCCAATTTTTTGTACCTGAGCATTAATGGTTCCAAGTGTACTAAAACAAAATAAAGCCAATAGTAATTTGTGTTTAATATTCATTTTATAAAAGGTTTTTAAAGTTTATAATTTATTATGGTATTTGCTCAATGAAAAAATCAAAATTTGATAAATAAAGTGTATTTAAAGGAAACAATAACAATTGACTAAACAACAGGTTTTTGTCATCATTTGGGTTGTCGTATTTTGACTTGCCATTCATATTAAAATCTCCCTGATAGTAACCTATCGTATTATTGTAATTTGCATTTCCTACCACGTTATTTGGGTGAGAGAAAACATCAAAAAATAAAGTGTTTTGG
>JAYUTD010000439.1:0-8460 GCA_043755305.1 Saprospiraceae bacterium | reverse complement strand
TAGTTTGTCCTTAAATTCTAATAAAGTTTTAATGTCTTTAGTAATACTTCCTGATTTAATATCTGCATTCTTGAAAAATGTATATATCTGTGGCTTCACTCCAACGGATTCCAGAAAATGTTTATGCGCTACATCAAATTCTTCCTCAGTGTATTTTCCAGTTTTTGTAAAGAATAGGCTCACAAAAGGATGTATAATTGTAATTTTATTTTCAGCAAGATTTAAATTATTTAATTTTTGGAAGTTTTCAGCAATGACCTTTGCTCCTTCATCCCCAATTTGATTATCCCCTAAATCAAGAGAAATCAATTGTCTTAAGTTTTCAGCAATAGCCTTTGCTCCTTCATCCCCAATTTCATTCTCCCTTAAATCAAGATGAGTCAATTTTAATAAGCTTTCAGCTATTACCTTAGCTCCTACATCGCCAATTTCGTTTCCTCTTAAATTAAGATAAGTCAAATATACTAAATTTTCGGCAATGGCCTTTGCACTTACATCCCCAATTTGATTTCCCCATAATCCTAGAGATGTCAATTGTAGTAAGTTTTCAGCTATAACCTTTGCTCTACATCCCCAATTTTATTTGCCCCTAAAGCAAGGGAAGTTAATTGTTTTAAGTTTTCACCAATGGCATTTGCTCCTATATCCCCAATTTTATTTGTCCCTAAACTAAGGGAAGTTAATTGTCCTAAGTTTTCAGCAATAACCTTTGCTCCTTCATCCCCAATTTCATTCTCCCACAAACTTAGAGATGTCAATTGTCGTAAGTTTTTGCCAATGGCTTTGGCTCCCTCATAACCAATAATATTAATTTCAAAAGGATTTTTCGATTTAATGAATTCTTGATTATGCCAATACCATGAACCTAAATTCAATCCTCTCAAATATTTACGTTTCAACAATTCAGGCAATTCACCCAGATCTTTCAAACCGCAATTTCCCAAATCTAGAAAGGTGGCTTTGGTTTTCAGATTTTCTTCGATCAGTTTTTTGGCGTGAGCAAGGCCAGCTGGGTCGTTTTGGGACATGTTATTTTGGTTGAGCTTGTTTTACAGTATTGAAGAGAAAAGTTATGTGCTGCACTTTTCTATTGTTGATATCATATTTGATGTCAACTATGGCAAGATCTTTTTTGTTAAATGATGTGAGTTGGTATATAAATCTCGATTCGAGAGCAGGGATAGTCTTTAGCGCATTTTCTTTCGCAAGCATCATAGACAGCAACGATTTTATAGCAAGTAATTATTATTAGCATTCAAATATAATGACTATAGCTAAAATAAAAAAATTAAAAGGGGGATTTTGCCTGAGAAAGGTTATGGGTAATTAATCATAAGCCAGACGTATGGTATACATAAACCAAGAGATAATGGTTCTTTGATTTGCTTTGAGGCCATGCTGAAGTTTAGCTACCCAAATAAATCTTTGTTGCGTTGATAATAAACCGAAATTTGGGTGTTAAAACTTTAGTTTGAATTGAAAATATTTCTCACGGTTTGCTTTAATGCCAAACTGAAGTTTGGTCACACAAATACACTTTTATTGTGTTGGTAAAAAAGTCTTCACTCAGGCTCTACAAATAGTTATAAATATAATCAATGATATGCCCATTCAAGTACTCGAAATCCCCTTCGTCATGCGTTGTCTTTATAACAACGGAATTCATCCCAGCATTTCTTGCCGCTTCTACACCTTTAGGAACATCTTCAAAGACTAGGCACTGGTGTGGCAATACATCGAGATTAGCTGCACATTTGATAAATACTTCAGGATCAGGTTTACTGTTTGAAACATCTTCACCGCCTACTATTGTGTCAAAATAATGTCTGAGGTTGCAGTAATCCACGACATAATCAATGTTTGGACCAATGGCTGCTGAACCAATCGCCAGTTGAAGTCCCCTGTGTTTGCTTTGCTTTAAAAAATCCTCGAGTCCATCGATTAATTTCAATTGTGGAAGGAATCCTTCCCTATAGCTGGCTTCTTTTTGGCTACCAAGTTCCTGTCTTTCTTCCAATGAAAACTGTCCCGGGAAGACCCGCTCGATCAATTCTTCATTTCGTCCATAACATTCTATTTTAGTTTGGGCATAAGTGAAGGGTTTTCCCATAGCATTGATGATTTTGTGCCATGCCTGGATATGGTATTCAATATCATCTATCATAGTACCATTGAGGTCAAACAATAAAGCGCTGACATTTTGCTCTTCGATATATTCAAATATAGATTTCATAATAAGCAGACCTGAGTCAGGTTTAAATTTATTAAATAAAAAGCAGATTTTTGGCTATAAGCCTCTCGCCTTTTTATCCCGATCGATTATGGTTTGAATTTGATCTACTTTGAGGTTTTTGCCAATGATGATCCGATTTTTGTTGAGGACATACAATTCTGGTGTCACATCTACAAAGTATTTGCCATATATAGATCTGTTGGTAGGGTCATGGACATTGGTAAATGTCATGCCGGTTTTTTGAATATATGCTTTCCATTTGGCGTCATCAGTATCTATGGCTATAGCAAAGACATCGACACCATTAGTTTTGTTTTCATTGTAATATTTAACCAATTTAGGGCTTTGCTCTTGACAGTGTTCGCAGTCTGGATTGTACATGTACACAACGATATAATCAGCAGTTTTGGAATAGATGTCCTGTTTTTTACCAAATTGGTCTGTGGATACCACGTTTGGTCCTTTTTTACCCAGAAGACTAGCCGCCATTTCAGTAGCTCTTTGCTGTATAGTGGTGACTTCGAGCGAATCAGACCAAAATGCTCTCTTTTTGGTAAAATAATTCTGTACCATATTGACAAAAATATTTTCCGAATCCATCACAGGGCTTTTTCCGGGCTCATAAGTAAGAACCACCCAATTGGCAAAAACTTTAAAATATTCTGGTTTGTCCAATACCTGGTTTATTAAATATTTTGCAGAAGCTATGATGGAATCAGGGGTTTGTACGGTCAATTCTTTCATGTACCGCTTCAATTTATTACCAATCATAGGTGTTCTTAAAAGTCTGGTATCATTAAAATCGACATTACTCCAAAAATCCCTTTTGTATTGATTTACTTGTTGATCTGCTGGAAGGTCTTCCCTTACTTTTGGATTTTGGCCACTAAGTTTATAATTTGTAAATAATAAATCAGGATACTGGGCATGAAGGTTTTTAATAGTATTGAGTCGGGCATTTTCTAAGTCATCTTTTTCTTTTTTTAACGCAGAATATTCAGGAGAAGAAGATTGCATGCCTCTTAGTTTGTTGGTAAGCTCTGCAATTCTGGGATTCAGGCCTACTTCATAGCGCATGTTTTCATACAGCAATCTGTTTTCATCGCTGCCGGTTACTTCTATGGTGCCGAGAATATCAAATAAATCTACCTTCATTTCGAATTCTTGGTCCTTGGCCATTATTACCTGGATATATTCTGATCTCCCTGACACATTTACATAATACAAGCCTTGAGGAAGGCCTTTACTGTTTTTATAAACTATAGAACCATTAGAAAACAAAATAGTGTCTATTAAATAGTTTTGATCAGAATAAAAACCAATTATTTTTGCAGTACCCTTGAGGGATAAATCGCTCAGCGTAATCTTTATATTTGAAGGTCCACCCATGATGACCTCCGGGTCTTTTCCAGATGCCCCTGATGCTGTTGCAAGCTTAAAAAAATTCTTATTTTCAGAGGAGGAATCATTGGCTTTACAAGAAAAAGCCAATAATAATGGTAAAATAAAGTATAGCTTCATTGATGAAGTAAGATTTTGATTTAATTCTATTGACGTAAAAATATTGTTTTTGTTACTATTCCTCCAGGCCTTCTGCAAAATCACCAAAATTGAAATTTAACCCAAATCTCAAAGTATTGTCTAAAGGTGTTCTTTGCAAGGTACTTGGAGCCAAGTAAGATAGATTGAATTCAAATACATTATATTTGATGCCTACCCCAAGAGTGAAGAATTTTCTTGCACCTTTTAGCGGACTTTCATAATAATATCCAGCACGGGCCGCAAATTGCTTATTGTAAATGTATTCAGCCCCCACAGAATAATAAAATTCCTTCAATTCTTCAGAAAATCCGCCCTGAGCATCAGCAAATGATCCAAATACGCCGTCAAACAGTGATTTTTGCCTCCAATCGGCTACATTGTCCTTGTTTTTATCCCACTCAGGATTGGAAATTGAGGCTGGTGACGGGACCATTAACTTATTAATATCCGCAACAAACGCCAAAGTATTATAATCGTCAAAGTCAATTCTAAGCATACCACCGATACCCAAATTTGTAGGAATAAAATCCCTGTCTGCGTTGTCAGTATAAGTAACCTTTGCTCCTAAATTTGACAAATTAGCCCCTATAGCAAAGTAGCCATTGTAATTTGAAATTTTTGTTTTCTTTCTATATGTAAAAGAAACATCTGTTGCAAAAGAGGTAGCCGCATTAATGGATATGCCATTGACTATTTGGCCACTTGCAAGATTTGAATATAGAAATTTTCCACTAATAGCTGCAGAAAAATTATCTCCTAACTTTCTAGCATAAGCTCCGCCTACTTCAAACTCTCTAGGTTTACCTTGCCCTGTTTCTGTGCCGGAAGGGTCTGTCCAAATTATTGATCCCAAAGAAAAATATCTAATATTAAAACCGACCGTTTGTCTGTCATCCAATTTTTTGTACCCTGACAAATAGGTCAGATACAAATCATCCAAGCCTAGATTTTTTAACCAAGGTGTGAAATTGAGTGACACTGCACTCTTATCTTCCGCAAAAACAAGATTGGATGCATTGTAATGCATTGATGCTGCCGAAGGGTCGGAAACAATGCCTGCATCACCCATGGCTCCTCCTCTTGCATCAGGCGCTATTCTTAAAAATGGCATGGCCGTGAGGATTGTTGTCGGAAGGCAGTTGCCGTTGCCATCTATTTCGCATCGTTTTGCTGGATCCCATACCTGCGCAAAAGTTTGAACTGCAATCAAAGTGCAAATAATAAATAAAAATTTTCTCATTAAAATTGTAGTGTTTTTTTCGAAATCAATAGTGCAAATATACACATTTATTAAGGTTTACTTGGCAATAAACAACTTATAATCTTCTATAAGTCGCGAAAACCATTGAATAAACGGTTGTACCTGGTTTTTATTGTCTGATTTTATGGTTTTCTATATATTTTTGACTTTTATAGAAAGTCTCAAAGATAATTTGTTTTCTGCTTAAATGCGCTACTCTTTGAAAGTACTCTAAACTAAGTATTGATTTTATTATAAGGAATAAATTGCTTAATTTCACAACATGAATTTTATTACTTCAGTATTTAAATACAAATGTCCCCGATGCAGAAAAGGTGACTTATTCATTGAACCATTCAGCTTCTCTGACCCGTTAAACATGTTTGAAAAATGCAGTGCCTGCGGCCAAAAAACTTCTCCAGAACCTGGTTTTTACTACGGGGCCATGTTTGTATCATACATTATAACAGGATTTCTTTATCTTGGCATAATAGGTTTTTGTATTATGAAATTAGGTATGTCTGTCAACCAGTCTTTTCTTGTTTTACTAGGTTTTGTTGCCATTACCTATTTTAAAACAGCGAGATTGGCAAGATCATTTTGGATTCATTTTATTATAGCTTACGAACCAAGTGTATTAGACCAAAAAGGGCAATAAATATTTTCCAATCCCTTTTTTAGCGCATTTTTATTCCGGCCTTTATGTGGATATCTCCAACTATTCCGTAGCAATAGTGTATAATTTTGTATATCTTTGGGCTTCAATTATAAAAATCTGCATGACTAAATTTGTAGTATCGGCAAGAAAATATAGGCCTTCACGGTTTGAAGATGTGATTGGCCAAAATCATATTGCCAAAACCTTACAAAATGCATTACAGACAGATCAATTGGCCCACGCTTTTTTATTTTGTGGACCAAGAGGAGTAGGTAAGACCACATGTGCAAGAATATTGGCAAAAGTTATTAATTGCCTAACGCCAATCAATAAAGTAGAACCCTGCAACAATTGTAGCTCCTGTAAAGGATTCAATGAAAATGCCTCCTTTAATATTTTTGAGCTGGATGCTGCCTCAAACAATAGTGTAGAGGCTATAAGAACATTGATTGAGCAGGTAAGGTACCAACCTCAAAATGGAACACATAAGGTATTTATTATTGACGAGGTACATATGCTGTCAACACAGGCTTTCAATGCGTTTTTAAAAACGTTGGAAGAGCCACCTCCTTATGCAATATTCATACTTGCTACTACAGAAAAACATAAGATCATACCTACCATACTTTCCAGGTGCCAGATTTTTGATTTTAAGAGAATACAACCAAGTGATATTGTTATTCAACTTCAAAAAATATGCACTCTTGAAAACAGGAAGGCAGACGAAGATGCCCTGCACCAGATTGCATTAAAGGCAGACGGAGGAATGAGAGACGCACTTTCGATATTTGACAAAATTTCCGGTGCAGCTGATGAAGTCATTACATATAAAGATGTAATAAGCAACCTCAATATTTTGGACTATGATTATTACTTTAAGATGGTGGATGCTTTTTTGAGAAGTGATTTATCAGATGTGTTTAATTTACTTGATGAAATTGTGAAAAATGGCTTTGAAACCGAGTCTTTTGTCGAAGGGCTCAATCAGCATTTTAGAGAGCTCTTGGTGAGCAAAGATGCAGCAACCATTCAATTAATGGAATGCAGCGATTCTTTAAAACAAAGATACTTCAACCAAGCTGCGCTAGCAGACGAAGGATTTATTTTGTCTTCCATGAATATCCTTAACGTTTGTGATTTAACCCTTAACCGGTCAACCAATAAAAGACTTCATACAGAAATTGCTTTGAGTAAAATTTCCTATGCCAAACAGGCATACGAAGCTGACTTTCTTGCTCCCTCAGGGCAAATTAAAAAAAAAATGATCGCCTAGAGCAGAAAAGCTATAATACTGACATTTCAAAAAACTCTATCTCAGACTTTAAAATCCCGGAAAAAGAGGACAATCTTAGTATCGAAGAAAATGAGACTTCAGAACCAAAGCAAGTTTCCCTTGCGAAGCAACCCGAAGTATTTAAGAATACACCAGGGCTGTCCAGTGCCGATAAAATAAGGGCAGCCATGCTCAAAGAAGCAGAGGAAAAAAAACTAATAAACATTGAAATATCCATTGAAGCTATTGAAAAGGTATGGAAAAAATACGCAGATACCCATACTTCAAAAAGCAGTCAAACTGCATTAAATAACGTAAAAATAGCATTAGACGGCATAAAAATAAAGGTGAGTACCCCTACTATCTATGTCAAAGATGTAGTTATGCAGGAAATCAATTTAATGGAAGAAATAAGAAACTTCTTTCACAAAGAAGATTTAATACTAAGTGTTGAAGTAGAGAAAGAAAAATTTCCAGAATATGAAGATGTGTCTGCCATTAAGGTAAAATTATCGAACAAGGAAGTTTATAAATCGATGCTCCAAAAAAATCCTTTATTGGAAGATTTTATCCATACCCTTGAGTTAAAGTCCAGCACTAACGAATAGTTGTTTATGGTACAATTTTTTTGTATGAAAGAAACTAAATAATCAAATAGCGATGGTTTTTCCCCTGATGGTTGACTGCATTTCTCAACCTTAAATATCACTATGCACTTCCCAATAATTTTGCTCATCTACCTCAATCAATAACTGCAAATAATTATTATACCTGTGTGCTGCAATTTCATGTTGTTCAACAGCAGCTTTTACTGCACATTTAGGCTCATTTCTATGCGTACAATCTCCATACTTACAATCGGCTGACAACGCAAAAATCTCTCTGAAATTATGCGCAATGTCCATAATTTCAAGATGATTGAATGCAAGGGTTTTGATGCCAGGTGTATCTATAATTTGACCGCCAAAATCTAAATCAAACATTTCTGCAAAAGTAGTAGTGTGTTGCCCTTTACCGCTATAATCAGAAATCTCACCAGTCCGCAATGCAATACCTGGCTGTATCATATTGACTATACTTGACTTACCGACACCTGATTGTCCTGCGACGAGAGTAGTCTTATCTTTCATCAAATTCTTGATTGTGACCATATCGGCTTTATGGTAAATGGAGCATGACATAATGCTATAGCCAATATTTTCATATACTGCCTTGTAGTAATTAAAAAGCTCTATATCCTGCTCTTTGTATCTATCTGATTTGTTGAATGCTATGATGACCGGTATATTATAAGGCTCAGTCATCATCAAAAATCGGTCTATAAACCCTGTCTTGACTTTAGGCTCTATCATTGTAACAATCAATAAAGCTTGGTCTACATTAGCAGCGAGGAGATGTACATTGTGTTTCTTTCTTGGAGATTGGCGTACTACATAGTTCTTTCTTGGCAATACACTATTGATAGAAGCTTGCTCCTCATTTTCTTCCAGTGTTATTTCTACATTATCCCCTAC
>JAYUTD010000438.1:0-3377 GCA_043755305.1 Saprospiraceae bacterium | reverse complement strand
GTCTTAAATCAATAATCAATTCATGTGCTGCTCTCCCTTTTTCGCCTGCATACAATACTTCGTATTTACCTTCCAGTCGGGCTTTAATGTAATTTGCATTGAGTATAGCATACTTTGTAGCATTGGTCAATCCTTCACCGCCAAGCAATTTGATGTAAGCATAGGATATGAGAAGTATAGATGCACTGCCCCATGGCGCTGCAGATACTGCATTTATTGCCTTTGACCCATTTTTAGTATGTACATGCCCTGGAAGGTATGGAGCAAGTTTTTCATTGACACAGATAGGTCCCATACCGGGTCCACCGCCTCCATGCGGTATGGCAAATGTCTTGTGTAAGTTGAGATGACACACGTCTGCACCTATCAATCCCGGACTTGTCAATCCAACTTGTGCATTCATATTGGCACCATCCATATACACCAGGCCACCCCGATCATGAATGTGTTGACATATTTCTTTAATCGTTGTTTCAAATACCCCATGGGTACTTGGATAAGTCACCATAAGACCGGCAAGATCCGCTTTGTACTGATCTGCTTTTGCAAGAAGGTCATTCATATCGATGTTGCCTTTTTCATCGCAGGCAACTACAATCACATCCATACCAACCATAACCGCACTGGCAGGATTGGTACCATGTGCTGAAGAAGGTATCAACACTTTTGTTCTATTTGTATGTCCTCTGTCTTTGTGGTATGCTCTGATGGTCAATAGCCCGGTGTATTCCCCTTGTGCCCCGGAATTAGGTTGTAATGAACAAGCAGTAAATCCTGTACATTCACATAAATATTGAGCCAACTCATCAAATATTTGCTGGTAGCCTAGTGTTTGATCCAAAGGTACAAAAGGGTGAATGCTTGAAAATTCTGGCCAGGATACAGGTATCATTTCTGTAGCTGCATTAAGCTTCATCGTGCATGAACCAAGTGAAATCATGGAGTGAACCAAGGACAAATCTTTGTTTTCCAATCTCTTGATGTACCTCATCATAGCGGATTCTGTATGATGCATGGAGAATACAGGATGAGTCAAATAAGATGATTTTCTTAATGCTACTGATTTGGAAGATATCGTTTTGCCTGAAGGTACCGACATATTTTTTGCCTTAGCACATACTTCAATGATTGCAGCAAGATCAGCCTCAGTCACTGTTTCGTCTATAGAAATTGATACCCGGTCTTTTGTGTAGAAGAAATTGATGCCATTCGCTTCGGCAGTCTTTTTTAAAAATTGCTGCTCCACATCATTCATCGAAAATGATAGTGTATCAAAATAGGTAGCATTGAGCAATGTATAGCCCATCTGACTTAATGCATCATTCAATCTTAGTGCATAGCTGTGTATTCTGCCGGCAATTTCTTTTAGCCCTGCCTCGCCATGATAAACTGCATACATAGCAGCCATATTGGCCAACAATGCTTGTGCAGTGCATATATTTGATGTTGCTTTTTCTCTTCTTATATGTTGCTCTCTGGTCTGCAATGCCATTCTCAAAGCTGGATTGCCTTGCACGTCAACTGACATACCAATAATCCTGCCCGGTATCAATCTTTTATGCTCATCTGTCGTAGCAAAAAATGCTGCATGTGGGCCACCATAGCCAAGTGGCACCCCAAATCTCTGGCTATTGCCTACCGCTATGTCTGCACCCCATTCTCCCGGTGGCGTTAATAAGCATAGCGCCATTAAGTCTGTCGCTACTGTCACCATGATATCATTGGCCTTACATCTGGCTGCAAAATCACTGTAATCATTGATATCTCCTATTGCATTGGGGTATTGAATCAATACGCCAAAATAATCTTCATTTATGGTTGCCGTTTTCCAATCGCCTACCACCACTTCTATTTCCAATGGTTCTGCTCTTGTGATAACGATATCAAGGGTTTGTGCAAATACATACTGATCCACAAAAAATTTCTTTGAAGGATTGTTCTTCCTTTTTTTATTTCTAATGCCTTCCATCATTGCCATTGCTTCAGCTGCTGCTGTGCCTTCATCCAGTAGTGATGCATTGGCTATAGGCAGTCCTGTAAGATCTGCAACCATTGTCTGATAATTCAATAAGGATTCCAGCCTTCCTTGAGCAATTTCAGCCTGGTAGGGTGTATACTGAGTGTACCAACCTGGATTGTGGAATACATTTCTTAATACCACGGAAGGGGTGATTGTACCATAATACCCTTGTCCTATATATGATTTATAGACTTTGTTTTTATTTGCTATCTCTTGCAAAGCGAGAAGGTATTCTTGTTCGCTTTGGGCTGCTGGAATCGCTAATGGACTTGTCGCTCTGATGGAAGAGGGTACCGTTTCATCTATCAATTGATCTAGACTATTGACACCTATGGTACTAAGCATCTCTTTAAGTTCGTTTTGAGATGGTCCAATATGTCTGTTTTCAAAAGAATTGTGTGAACTCATTTTATTATTTTGATTAGAAATTAAAGTGATGCGAAAATAAGCAATAGTTGTAAATATATAAGGAAAAATTACACTTATTGTTTACTCTTTCGGGTATTCATTTTGGGTTTAAATTAGAAGATTTATTTGTTCTATCGATGGTATTGAATACTTTGGTACATTTTTTGATATTAAATATATTTATAATATGTTGTATCCTATAATTAATCTATACTATGAAACTAAATAAGATTGTTTATACCTTGTGCTGCACGCTGGTGTTGGCTTTGGCCACATCTTGTTCGACGGCATCTAAATATGGCAACAGATCTGACAGATATTCAAGAGCCAGAGCAAAGGCCAATAACAACATGCCTTATCAGGTCAAATCAAGGGAATATGGTGAATCCAAAAACCTATCAGGTGGTAAAATAAAGACCAACTCAACCCAAAGTGCGCCAATCCCAAATGTGGAGAATATGAAAAGAGATCAAATCGTTGCTTCTGCACAACAATATATTGGCATCCCATACAAATCGGCCGGTAAGTCACCTGGCGAAGGATTTGATTGCTCAGGATTTGCTAATTTTGTCTACAATAGTAACGGATATGCTATTTCCGGCCCTTCCCATGAATTGGCCACAAAGGGTCTTCACAGAAATCAAACAGATTTAAAGCCCGGAGACCTTGTGTTTTTTGGACTTGAAAATAAAATAAACCATGTAGGTATTGTAACCCAAAACACAAAAACCAAGACCCACTTCATCCATAGTTCGACTTCAGAAGGCGTCAAAATAGATGAAATCAATGGCAGTGAATATTGGAGACAAAGATTCTTATTTGGTAGAGACTTGCTAATTGATTTGATGATTGGCAAGTACTTTGCTTCAAAACAATAGAACAACCAGTCAAATTACAAGCTTTACATTCACTTTCAGGGTGTTAAATATTACAAAATTTAATTCAATTG
>JAYUTD010000437.1:0-8486 GCA_043755305.1 Saprospiraceae bacterium | reverse complement strand
TGAAACCCTTGCTCTTTTGTCTTCATCAGTAAATGACGACCTGAGGATAAGATATCCAAAATAAATAAACATTGCTATGGTTGCCATATTGAGCTTTACATCATTGGTCCACCATGTACCCCAAGTATATCTTGCCCACAATGATCCGGTTACTATACCAAGCATGCCAAACAGTATACCTGATTTGTTAAACGCAGCACTCTTCGAGTCATAATTAAGGTCTTTGGTCATCAAATATTTAATACCAAAGATCAATGCTATTACATAAAGCACAAACATGGCCATCCATAACGCCACATGAAAAAATGTATTTCTAATGGTTTCATTTAAAATGCTTCTATAAGGAAACCTTAAGCCAAGTGGTTTTGCAAGTTTTTTTCCAACATTCTCACTAAAATCAGCTTTAAATGAAAGGTCAGTACTATCGTTTTTTATTATGAAAATACCTTCAGGCAATATTGCAGATCCATCTATATCGTTATGAAGTATAAGTGTGTGCGCTTTTTGTTCAATAGTAGCAGGCAATGAAAAAGTGGCAATACACTTATTGTCATTGATTACATTTATTTTACTAGCCTTCACAAAGTGCGTTTCGTCCTGCTTGAGCCAAGCTTCATTTAAAGAAGAGCTAAGATGGGTATTGTAAGTTATTATGTCAATATGCACAACTTGTGCGGCTTTTACGTTACTCGGACTTACGTTGATTATTCCCGGGTTCAAAGGGGTGCATAATCCCCCTATGATTACGTATAAAAAAAGTATTATCGCCAAATATTTCCACCACATATTCATTTCTTGTTAAATTGTAAAGCCCTCAGTTTTCTTAAAGCAATCATTTAGTATCGAATACTATTTTATTTTGACCCTATTGCAAAAATAATAAATTTATTCAGTTAAGGCTTATTGGCCAATTGCTTAATCTTTCCAAAGTTCACCAAATAATATAAACATCGAACCCATAAGAAGCAAATCAATGCCAGCAAGCATTATTAAGTCTTTATTGACGGAACTATCTTGTATTAGCCTCATTGAAACAGCCGTAGTCTTTATAAGGAGCAATACGATAGGTATGGTCAACGGAATGGACATAATCGACATGAGCATAGAATTATTAGCGCCACTCTGTCCGGATACAGAAGAAATAAAGGTAAAGAGTGCACTTAAGCCAAGTATACCCAATAAACCACCCTCGAAAAATAGTGTAAAATTTTTAACTGGATTGGGAATAAAAAAACTAAATCCACCAAGCACCAATAAAAAAATTGCCAATAAAAAAATAAAATTATAAATGGTTTTGGCTAAAATAACTTCCTGGGCATCAAACAATGTATAATAATACAATCGTGAATCTTCCGATTCCTGTGAAAAACTTTTTGCTATGGCATTGATGCCACTAAAAAGAACAATAATCCATAACAATACATCCCATTGAAGCCCTTCAACTCTATTGAACGATTTGTAAATAAGGTATACAAGAACTATTGCGAATAGGAATATACCAAACAAAGCATACTTCCTCCTTAATTCTATGGTAGCCTCTTTTTGTATAATGGCTACAACTCTGGATAATGTCATATACCTTATTGAACTGGTTCAGCCTTATAAACTATGTAGTCAGTATCTCCTTGCCATGGAAAAGGATTGAGCAGCTGCTTATAGTGCAATTTTACGTTTTTACCCTCATACTTTTGGATTTCCTGGTATACATTGTCATCCTTGGCAGAAAATTCCCACACGCTTTGATTGCTCATTATATTTGATCCCCCAAGATGTATCTGCCCTTCATATGTCTTAAAAATAATTCCTTTTTTTGAAATTTTAAATAAGACACCTGTTCTGGTTCCATCAGACAAATTCCAGGTTCTGTATTGATAATAAACTAGTGAAGTTAAAATAGCCAATACCAAAAGGATGAAAGCCATCTTTTTTCCCACTCTTTTTGCCTTCGCTTTCGTTTCTTCTAAATTCATTTTTTTACTTTTGTTTTATTTATAATGTAAATATACTATTCTACTACAATAAAAGTTACAGACGAGCCTTCAACGTCCAAAACATAATTTTGAACTGTCTTAATTTTGAATTCGTCAAACCTTATGGTAGAATTTGGTTTTAATTCTGACAGCATTTTTGCGATATATTCAGGAATCATGGTTCCACCTAAATTGGAATTAAATGTCATCGGTTTTCCCGGTTCAGTAATCAATATTCTGCACTGAAACAGCTCCAATGATTGGATTAGTTCTTTGTTGTTTTTGAATAGAATATCTACTTTTTTGATATTTTTCAATGAAGCTTTGGTCAAAAAAGGCCCAAGATTACCATCAAGAACTATGGCAGGGGCAGGTATATTTTCAACTTTGACATTTATGATGTCTACTGGCAGATTGCGATAGTAAAGCTTGATTTTTGTAGCTTCAGTAGGCATGTTGTACCTCATTAAGTAAGTGCTGTCATTTAATTTTTGAATTGAGGCATTGTTGGCCTTAATTTCGATATTACCTGCTATGGAGTTTCTAGGATTAATGCTTATTTTTTGGTCTATATTAACATAAAGCGAATATATACTATCTTTTTCGAAGCCTGAAAAGGCTGGTAAATGTTGTGAAAATCCAGCTATTGAAAGGCAAAATGTAAAAATGAAAACCCCTGTGCTTTTAGCCAATTTTCTTAATATTTATATGATTACAAACCAACATTAGTAAAAATTAGTTTCATAAAGAGACTGGATGGTTTATTCTTCTTCATCAGACCAATTAAAGGGGTCAATTAAGTTGGCGTCTTTGTACCCATCAATTTCTCTTCTTTCTCTCTTCGTAGGCCTGCCAGTGCCCCTTTCCCGCATCTCAATACCACTTTTGCCTACAAACCAGTTTTTATACTTATTCATTTCTTCTTCAGGGGTAGTATTTGTATAGCAAGGTGCAGCTAACACAGCAGACACCCTTGTTTTAATTACCGTATTGACAATATAGGTAAAATTGAAGCCATTGCGCCTTAATTCTATTATGTCTCCTTCAGCAACTATTGTAGAGGACTTGGCTTGTTTATGGTTAATGCTTACTTTTGATGCTTTAATTGCATCTGAAGCCATTGTTCTTGATTTAAATAATCTTACAGACCACAACCATTTGTCTAATCTGATTTTTTCAATCATGTGAAATTTTAATTAAGATTGATTTCCCCATTTATTGATATGAAAGGCAATTTTTTATTTTAAATAATTATGGCTTAAGTATTTACAACCTTATTTATATCATCTTCTATTTCTCTAAGCCTGCTATAACAAAAATCCTTTAATTCTTGCGCTCGCTTGATATAAATACTTAACATTTCAATATTAAGATCATCATCTTGCAACTTGCTGACAATCTCATTTAGCTCTTTAAAAGCAACATCATAATCCAATTTTTTTGCCATAATAATTTAGTATATACAATAATAGCAAAGTTACTCTATTTAATAAAAAATATTGCTCAAAAACTCTTATATCTTACAAAAATATAAATTGTCATAGATAATAGACCCGGAGAAGACCCGCTTTGGCCTAGTGCTCTTCATTGTAGTATAAAATATAGTAATTTCCCCCTTCTTCATCTATACCTTTTGCGATTTTTTTGGTATCTCCATGAACATATATATGGAAGTTGCGGTCTAGTTTGATCACAGATTTGAAAACTTTAGATTGCTTATTGATGGCAAGATCATCCAGATCAAAGGCCTGTGCCAAAGGCCTGTTGGTTTTCTCCTGCCATGCGTCTTTATAATTGTCGAAAGCATTGATCAATTGGTCATTCTGGAAAACTTCCTTCTTGTACGCATGTTCTTCAAACTTATCGTTATTTTTAAAATAGTATAGTGACCTGCTTAATGCTTCTACTTCCGTGTTTTTTTCCAAAATTTCGTCCAGAGGTTTTCTGGTCTTTAAAAAATTGCCGGTTAATTTTATATAATCGCTGGTATAGGTATAATCATTACCGCTTAAAGAAATGTTTAAAAAATCTTCCTTCCAATATTTAGCATCTTCTCTGGGATTGGTTTTATCAATATTCAATACTTTAAAGCCATCCTCTGTATTAGTGTTCATAATAAGACTCACTTTATCTATTTTTCCGGGCATATAACCAAATTGCGTTGTTATAGACCATACATCATCAATATTTTCTATTTGCAAAAATTCATCCTGAATATCCAGTTTACAAAGCAATATACCATTCAATAATTCGTCATCAATGAGCAAATCATTGATAGATACAGAGATAAAGAATGATTGTTTGATATTGCTGTGGGTACTTTTATTTAAAAGATGTCGGGCCAGTATGACGCTGCTTTCATACAGCCGCGTTTTGGCTGTAAATAATTTAATGCATTCATTATAAACTACATGCTCTATTTCTGCATTAGAATGGAGATTGAACTTATAGAATAAGGGCTCTTTGAATACATCAAGACAATTGTAAATAAACCTATCTTGCACATTTAGATCATCAAAAACAAAAGGTTTTGAAGAAAAAAGTACATTGGTACCCAATGCCTGATTTCCTATACAATGGATTACCAATTCACCGAGTTTAGCACTAGCTCTGTTTATCATGTTTAAATATGTAGTTTCAAAATTAAGCAAATTCTTTACAAGTACAGGTATCCAAAAATAAATTAAAAAAAAGTAAGCTATATATCAGAAAAACAATGTAATATGTATTATAAAAATTTCTACTTTCTAATAATTCAGATTTTTTGTTAGGTAATTAAACTTTAACAATTATCTTAGCTTTAAATTCAATTTTATGCAAAGAGAAATATTTGGCTGGCATAGTCCTGCACTAAATAAGCACATGGAAATAGTAAGTTATGGCCATTTTGGTTTTGCTCTATTATTGCTTCCGACAGCAGCAGCAGATTATCTTGAGTACGAAAGATTTTTACTTATTGATGCAATAAAACCCTATATTGATGCCGGTAAAGTAAAGGTTTATTCCATAAATAGCATTAATTCTGAAAGCTGGTTGAACAGCAAAATGTGGCCAAGGCATAAATCCATGAGACATGTACAGTTCAATGAATATGTGTTTGAAGAGGTTGTTCCCCATATAAGGAAAATGACCAGTGAAGAAACGCCTATTATAACATGTGGCGCCAGTTTTGGAGCACTTCACTCCATGAACTTATTTTTAAAAAGGCCGGATTTAATTAACGGAGTAATTGCTATGTCCGGCGTGTATGATCTGAATGAATACACTAAAGGCTACTATGACGAAGATGTATTTTTCAATAGCCCTATGTCCTATTTGCCTGATTTAAATGATGAATGGTATTTGTCCAGAATAAGAAAAGGCAAGATCAATATATTAAGTGGATCCGGTGATTATGAAGCACCTGATGCATCCAGGGCTTTTTCCGCATTGCTCAATCAAAAAAATGTTCCACACAATTTGGACATATGGGGTTACGATATAAAGCATGATTGGCCTACTTGGAGAGCCATGTTGCCATATGTACTCGAAACAAAAATATAATTAAATACGTATACTTTTTCTTTAAAAAAAATGCAACTAAAGGGCATCAAATGGAGTCCTTAGTCATTTGGTTTTAAATGTAAATCAAAGCAATTCTTTAAAGTTTATTCAGTTTTACTTTGAGTTTTAATACTATTTTCTTGGTGTATTATGTCAATGCAATTGGCTAGAAACTAATGCCTCTTCTTTTATAAAAATTTTCATCTTGCATATGAATTACTCCCTGTATGTCCTCCACAAGCACTTGATTGTTTATTTTTTTAGTTCGATCTTCCAAAGGTAAAGCTGCTACTCTTAAATTTTGATTTTTTACAATCTCACTCACAAACTTTCGTATTGTCCGGGCATTTCCAAAAAATTTATCTCTTGTGGTATAAATGCTTTTGCAGTGATGCTCTATGACCTCTTTTGCTTTATTTGAGAGGGAATAGCCATCGTCTTTCAACATTTTTATAGCAATTTCTATTAACTCAGGTGCAGTGTAATCTTCAAATTTCAATACCTTGTCAAATCTTGAGCTTAATCCTGGATTGGCTTTTAAGAAAGTATCCATGTTTTCAGGATATCCAGCTGCAAAAACGAAAAATTTCCCACGTTCATCTTCCATTTTTTTCAATAAAGTCTGAATAGCCTCATTGCCATAATCTCCTTGCAAACCATTGAAATTACTAAGGGAATAAGCCTCATCTATAAAGAGTACTCCACCTAGCGCTTCGGTGATTCTTTCCGTTGTTTTTATCGCAGTCTGGCCAACGAAACCGGCAACAAGACCTTGCCGATCTGTCTCTACAATATGGCCTCGCTCGAGTATACCCAGGGCTTTGTAAATCTTAGTAAGGATTCTGGCTACTGTAGTTTTGCCTGTGCCTGGATTACCTACAAATACGGTATGCAAATAAAATGAAGACAAAACATTTTTATTGCTTTCTTTGTAATATTTAACTACTTCAACTGTATCTTTAATTTGTTTTTTTACAATATCCATTCCAAGCATTTCATCTAATTCGCCAATGGCCCTGCTAAGCAATTCATAGTCTATTGGTATATTAGGCAGTAATTTTTTACTAGTAATAGAAATATTTTCAATATCTTTTTCAACAATAGACATCAATTCTGTTTTTAATAATTTTTGTTTTTCATTTCTAGCCATAATTCGTATTGCTAAATTGATCTTTGCTTTATCAATAATATCATAAACGAATCTTGCATTACCAAAAGAAAGTGCTCTGTTTCTATATTCTTCTATTATAAGTTCATCCAATTTTCGCCTGGCACCATCAGATAATGTTAGCTCTTTTTCGGCACAGGCATATTCAGCAATTGCTTTTAATTCTTGTGGAAGGTAATCGGGAAAATCGAAAAAATATTTAAATCTTGATTTCAAACCTGGATTTGAATCAATAAAAATTTTCATTTCTTTGGGATATCCTGCAACGATGACAGATAAATCGCCTTTACCATTACTCATTTCTTTGACCAATATTTCTATTACCTCTCTTCCAAAGTCTTTGTTGTCATCAGCTGACCTTGCCAAAGAATAGGCTTCATCAATAAAAAGAATACCACCTCTTGCTCTTTCAATAGCATCTTTGACTTTAGGGGCGGTTTGCCCAATGTATTCTCCGATCAAATCAGCTCTATCTACTTCCAGGACATGGCCTTTAGAAAGCAAGCCCATCTTTTTATACAATTGGCCCATTTTATTGGCAACAGTTGTTTTACCAGTGCCAGGATTACCGGTAAATACTAAGAAAAGAGAGGCCTCTTCATCTTCTTTAAACCCATGTGTCTGCCTTAATTTCAAAAATTGTAAATATTGGGCATGGTCCCTTACTTTCTTTTTTATTTCTGTTAGACCAATCATGGCATCTAATTTTGACATATGGTCTTCGAAAGTAGAATCATCCGTTTCGTCTATTTTTAAAATGGTAGCTGTGTCATTAGAGGGTAGAAGGACAGGCACATTACCTTCTATAAAATCATTGTCAACGGTAAAAAAGAGAATTGCCAATAGCTTATTCATGAATACTATTTCCAATCGATATTTGCCGGGTAACCAACTTCCTTTGGTGTTGGAACCAAATCCAAATAGCATTGCAAATTCTTTTTCACTTTTTTTAACAGGCCTTAGTTTAGCAACAGAAGTTTTTAACTCACCAGCCTCATTATAATACCGAACAAAAATTTCACAATTCCAAAATATTTTTTGGATTTGATTTTCAAATAAAATTTCAAGAAAAATATACCTGGTTTGTTCTTGAGCAAATGTGATATAACTCATCTTTTTGGATGGTTCAAAATCATCGTATTGTCCTTCAAAAAGACGTGCTCCTTTCAATTTTAAGTAGTTGAACACATCGAGTTTTTTTGCTCCTGTATCTTCGATATAAAAAAATTTATTGCCAATATATTCACCATTGATATATGCCTCCCAATAATAAGTTCCTGCTTTCCAAAAACTCCCTTCTTTTTTACTTCCCCAGCCTTCACGCAAATAAATGATTGGATCGTATTTACTTATTTTTTTATTGAATGTAAGATGGCATATTTGCTTAGTATCCTGATTTAATTTCTCAAAACATCTCAATTCTACTTCTGCGTCCCAATTTGACTCGTCAAAGGATTTGTTATAAAAGGACAGTTCTGCATATATATAAGCAACCTCATTTTTATCAAAAACCAATCTGTACCTCTTCTTTGTTTCGGATATAAACTCCGTAGAGCAATAAATTTTCAGGTCTTTGACTTTGTATTTCTTCTGAGACTGGAGTTTTTCTTTTTCTTCCATTTTTGAGATATTGCAATGCTAAGGTAATAAAATTACAGATATGAATCAAGTGGTAAATACAAATTTTATAGAAGAAAACGGAATATTCTTTGCAATACTTTATATTACAGTTTTATAATATATGATTCGGGGTATAAGTGAAATTTCTAATTTGATAAAATCTCAGCAGACCTTTTAATTTTAGA
>JAYUTD010000436.1:0-3382 GCA_043755305.1 Saprospiraceae bacterium | reverse complement strand
AAATTGCTTTGAAGACTTTATATATAGAGATTATTTAAAAAATTAAACAAGAAAAATGAGCAAAATTGTGTTAACATGTGCATTGGTTTGCACAACTTTTTTTATAGGCTTTTCCCAGAAGTCACTTTCCGAAGGAAAAATTGTAATGGAAATAAGCAATGTAACATCTGAAGATCCACAGACTGCCGCAATGCTGGAAATGATGAAAGGGTCCCAAACCGAGATCAATTTCAATAAGTCAAGCCACTCAACCAAAATGTCGATCATGGGTGGTATGGTAGAAGTAAAAACTTATACGAACAACGATGACAAAAAGTTTGACATGTTGATGGACATGATGGGACAAAAAATGTGGATTGCTTCCACACTTGATGAAATGGCTAAGGACGAACAAGCTAAAAAAGCCCTAGACACAAAGGTAGAATATAACAAGGAAGACAAAAAAGTTATTCTTGGTTATAATTGCTATGCAATGAGTATGTCCTCTCCTGATAATCCGGATGTAGTTATCAAAGGATATGTGACAGAAGACATTAAAACAGATGCAAATATTATTCAAGGATTTCAGGCAGTAAAATTTTCAGGATTTCCTATGGAATATACCATGAAAACTGAGGCTATGACTATGACTATGACTACCAAAGAAATAAAAGAAAGTATCGACACTTCTAGTTTAATGGCTAAAACAGACGGGTACACTAAGATGACAATGGCAGAATTCAAATCAAAGATGGGCGGCATGGGCGCTGGTTTAGGTTTTTAATACTTGCTTAATAATATATAAAAAGTGGGGTGCACTATTGCATCCCATTTTTATTTTAAGTTATACTTTTTTTTTAATTGTTAGTATTGCATTAATTCTTCTGAAAATCGAAAGCTGAAGGCGTGCCATTCATTAGTATTAAAAGGAATGAATGTCTCAGACTTTGAACAAATATCTAAACAAAATAGCTTTGCAATTGATGTAGGGCATTTAGTTTTTAATCTCCTACATTGAATTTGATTTTACTATTTAACTTAAATGCATTGTAATATAATTTTCTTTTATCTTTACAAAAAGAATAGTTGAAAAAGTCAGGCTTAATATTATTAACTATTTTGGTTTTTGCTATAATCTATATGACCAGACAAAATAGCCTGGCCCATTACGATCATACGCCTTACAAAGGACAGTGGATCGATATTTACCACAATCTCCAATCTGCCTTTATAGCGATTAAAAACAATGATACCATCAAAGTACCATCAGGTCACTATCACTTCTCCAGGAGCTTGCTCATGGATGGTAAGAGCAATGTAGTAATCATAGGGGCAGGCATGGAAAAGACAACCTTAAGTTTCAAAGATCAGGCAGAAGGCTCAGAAGGGCTTAAAATTTCGCATTGTAAGGACATCCAGATTATAGGTATGACTATAGAAGACACCAAAGGTGATATAGTAAAAGTGGTGGACACTGACGGCATACGATTCAAGGATGTAAAAGTCCATTGGACTAGTGGGCCAAATGAAAAAAATGGGGCCTATGGCTTTTATCCTGTGTTGTGTAAAAGAGTGATCATAGAAGATTGTAAGGCCGCTTGTGCCTCCGATGCCGGTGTCTATGTTGGGCAAAGCGATAGTGTCATAATACGAAGAAATACCGTGTATAATAACGTAGCAGGCATAGAAAGTGAAAACAGTAAGTATGTAGCCATTTATGACAACTATACTTATGACAATACAGGCGGTATTCTGGTATTTGATTTGCCGGGCCTTACCCAGTACGGGCACACTACTTTGGTACGCAACAACAGAGTGATAAAAAACAACCATAAAAATTTCGCACCCAAAGGGAATATTGTAGGCATGGTGCCACAAGGCACAGGTATGATGCTTTTGGCGACGAGAAATATAAGTATTGTCAACAATGAAATCACCGACAATCGCACCACCTCTATCGCTACCATTTCCTATGATTTAATTGATGCCATGAATGGTGATAAGAAAGAAGAAGGCCGCACCAATTCCTCTGCGCAGGGTATCGATTCAAAATACAAATTGGATTCATTGTATGACCCCTACCCCAATAATCTCTATATTGCACAAAATAAAATCAAGAACTCTTATTTTATTCCAACATTATTCTCAGACTTTGGCTTGTTATTTTTAACCAAATTTACTTTCAATACACCATCTATTGTGATTGATGGTTTTTCGGATGTGAAACTAAAAACATACAATTATTGCTATGAGGGCCAAGAGGTTAGTTTTGCCAACCTTGACATTCCACATAACTTTGCCACTATCAATAAAGACTTAGCAAAGTACAGATGTAAGGGAAAAACAATCGATGAAGTAAAATTCAGTGTGCCAAGATGAAGATGAAAGCAACACATATCTTTTATGCAATGGCTTTATGCAGTGGCTACTTAGCGTGCAATCCTGCAGCTGATAAAATGAATATTGTCCGTAAAGATGATTTGATTGTGTTTGATACCAATTTTGTAGCCAAAAGAAAACTCTCGGATTACGGCATGTTTAAGCAACCTTTAAAAGGTATGGTACCGAAGGATGCATCGGTATTTCCTTACGACTTGAATTCCGAGTTGTTTTCGGACTATGCATTGAAAAAAAGATTCATCTACCTTCCGGCTAATACCTCTATGACATATAATGATACAAGTTCATTTGGCTTCCCTGATGAAGCGTTGATCTTTAAATTCTTTTATTATCCTGAAGACATGCGTAAGCCAAAAGAAAAGATAAGCATTGTGGAGACCAGGGTTTTATACAAGCAAAATGGGGCATGGCAAGCCTACTCTTATGTGTGGGACAGCCTGCAGCAAGATGCATACCTCGCAATAGCAGGAGATCAAACCACCGTAAAATGGAAAGATGAAGAAGGCAAGCAGCAAAAAAACACTTATTCAGTACCCAATATGATACAATGTAAAAGTTGCCATGAATACAAAGGAGTGCTTATGCCCATAGGTCCGGCGGCCCGACATGTAAATAAAATAAGCACCTTGGCAGAGGGCTCTATCAATCAAATCCAATGGTGGAAAGAAGATAAAAAAATAACAAAAGTGGCAGTAGCTGATCAAATACCGGCTTTGGTCAATTACCACGATAAATCAAAAATCATAGACCAAAGGGCACGGGCTTATCTTGACATCAACTGTGCTCACTGTCATAATCCTGAAGGCCCTGCAAGAAATAGTGCATTAAATCTTCGGTATGATGAACAGAATAAAATGGCGTTTGGCATATACAAAACTCCTATTGCCGCTGGAAATGGCTCAGGTGGTTTGAAGTTCGACATAGTACCTGGCAATCCTGAAGAATCTATTTTATATTACCGCATGAATTCTACTGTTCCCGGTGTAGCTATGCCTGAATTGAG
>JAYUTD010000435.1:0-3382 GCA_043755305.1 Saprospiraceae bacterium | reverse complement strand
TTTACATGAATACCAGGGCAAGGAAATGCTATCAAAATTTGGCGTAGCCATTCAAAGAGGACGTGTAGCCAGCACAGTGGATGAAGCCGTACTTGCATGTATTTGTGCTTTGTTGTTCTACGATTTTAGAAGTCACATCCAGCAGGGAGATTTTTAACTCATCATTGTCCTTTGCATGGATAACCAAACTCGGTTTTTGGTTTTGGCTAACAGGATTGGGATACACATCAATCGATTCAAGACCGATTAATTCATCGGTGCTTACCATAAGATTGCCTGTTTTGAATAAGATTGCAGGGCTTACCAAAGTATTGGTATACCCATCATGGAAGGCACGTACTGTCCAGAAATAATTTTTATTCGGCAATAGGGTAGTAGCAGTGTAAGAATTGGCTCCTTGTACCCAGAATGTATACACCTCTGAGGTATTACTAGTATTTTTTATTTCAAGCAAATAGGTAGAAGCATTTTGGTCTGCCCATTCAAAATAAACACTTGTGTAAACATCGATTTTTTGGCTTTTGACAGGAGTCACTGTGGTAATTTCCTTAGGCAATGTATCTGTTGTGGGAACAAAACTTGATTTTAGAAAATTTCTGCTAAAGGATGAATAATTGGCACGCATCCTTGTTTCCTGATCTTCTGTAAATGTAAAGTCAGGACAATCTGAGAAGTAACTCATATGGTTGTTCTTCATAGGCACGATGAGATCTCCATTTTTGTCTTTTATGGATTTAGTCCAAAAACAACCTGAAACAGTAAGCCCGAAATTGTAATCAGGAGGAGTATCACACAATTGGTCTGCAGCTACTTTGCAATTGCTTTTATCGACCTTCTCGACTTGGATATTTGTATTTGGTATTAATGATAAAACGCAAGGATTGCCATGGTCATTTTCATTGTAAGGAGCAGCCTCCCATCCAAAAAACGTATGCCTTAAATTGAAAAAATGACCTATTTCATGGCTAAGTGTATTTGACTGCTTAAAAGCTTCCCCTTCTTGTATAACAAGGAAATCTTTTGATGGAGAATAGTAACCAAGCACAATACCTGCGCCTACACCACTTGCTCCGATGGTCTTAACTACAAAAACATTTATTGCTTTTGTGTCAACGAGCGTAGCCATGAGGTCTTCATTGTCTCTTGGCAAAGTCAGTATGTTATTGTTTTTAACGACATTAAATGAGTAATTGTCTTTGAGGTAAAACACAAAGTTGAATTTAGCATAATCATTGTTAAGTCGCGCCAGTTGATTCAGTAGTGTTTGGTAACTTGGGCCGCCTTTCCCATTATTGTCAGTTACAATGTGGAATTTTACCGGAATGTAAAGTTTATCGCCTCGTTGCGTAATGTAATCTTTATTCACCGGGCTCCTGGCAAAAATTTCTTCTGCATTAAGTTGATCCTGGATACTCATGCCACATATATGCGTTTGGCCATAAGTATAATTGGCAAGCAAAGCCAAAACAACAAATAATATTGGTTTCATTTTTTCTTTTTTAAATTTAAGGATGTAAATAAAGCACTTCAATATTTTAACAAATCAACGCTTTGTAAAGTTGCATAAACGAATCGTATAGTCAACAAATTTTATGAAGTTACAATCTCCCACAAAGATAACATATATCTTTTTCATTTTTTAGCATAGCTAGGCAAATGTCAGCCACGCTTACAAGTTATAATTTGGATAGTTCTTCTTTATATCAATTAATAATTGGATATTATGATTTACTGTAAAGTGTAAAATGCTATAAATCAGTTGAAAATTTCATGATTATAACTGGCTTGTCTGTTCCTGCGAGATTTTTCACTTTTGTCTTTAACACACTTTTTTTTATACTTTAAAATCTCTTTCATTTTGGAAACTAAATTGAAAAATATCCTTACTTTTGTGCCTACGTTTAAAATAAATTTAAAACTAATCAATGAGTAAAGTTACAGTAATTGGAGCAGGCAATGTGGGGTCAACAGTGGCCGATGTACTTGCACACAAAGATTTTATAAAAGAAATCGTGTTGGTAGATATTAGAGGAGATTTTGCCAAAGGTAAAGCTTTGGATATATGGCAGCAAGCTCCAATTGGCAACTACAGCACCCGACTAAAAGGTACGGATGACTATAAAGAAACCAAAGGCTCGGATGTTGTGGTAATTACTGCCGGAATTCCCAGAAAACCTGGAATGAGTCGAGATGACTTGATTTCCACCAATGCGGGCATAGTAGTGGATTGTGTTAAAAAAATATTGAAATATAGCAAAAACCCAATCATCATTGTTGTATCCAATCCTTTGGATGTAATGACGCATGCCGCATTCAAAGCGTCAGGCCTTAATTCAAGCAGGGTTTTTGGAATGGCTGGTATCCTCGATACTGCCCGATATACAGCCTTCCTTGCGGAAGCGTTGAATACTTCACCAAAAGAAATCAAAGCTATACTTATGGGTGGCCATGGTGATACTATGGTACCGTTACCGAGATATACAACGGTATCGGGCATTCCTGTAACTGAACTTATCGACAAGGATAGTCTTAATGCCATAGTTGAAAGAACAAAATCAGGTGGCGGAGAACTGGTTCAATTGATGGGTACATCTGCATGGTATGCACCGGGAGCAGCGGCAGCACAAATGGTCGAGTCTATACTTAAAGACGAAAATAGAATCTTACCGGTATGTGCTATGCTTAATGGAGAATACGGCATCAAGAATCTATACCTTGGCACTCCGGTGAAACTGGGCAAGAATGGCATTACAGAAATAATAGAGTTGAAATTAAATGCAGCAGAAACCAAATTACTTCATAAAAGTGCTAAAGCTGTCAAAGAAGTCATCGATGTATTTGAAAAAATGAAGTTAGCTTAAGACCATTGTGATTTTTTTGTATACTTAAAGAGTATCTTATTTTTTTTTCATAAGTAATGCTTTTTACTTTAAACGAACATCTTATTTAAAAGGGGAAGGTGGACATTGATACAGTTTTTGCTTTTTAGATTATTACCTTAAGTTGACTTTGAACATAATGCTATGTACAATTGTTGATAAACTAAATGAATATGCCATTAACAGAAACCATGAAATTGATGAAAACATCCAACGGTACAGATGTTTTATCGCTTTCAAACGACGAACTAGTTCTTTTGATTTTTTTAAGGCATTTTGGCTGTGTTTTTTGTCGGCAATCCCTAGTGGATTTAGCTGCACGAAAAAATAATTTTTTAAAAGAGCATGTCACGCCCGTATTTGTTCACATGACAGACAATGCAACCGCAGATTCTTACTTTGATCAATATGGTTTAAAAGGCTCTATACACGTATCAGACCCTACTTGTGCTTTTTATCTGGCATTTGGCTTGGTAAAAGGCCGGTTTTCACAACTGTTTGGC
>JAYUTD010000434.1:0-3384 GCA_043755305.1 Saprospiraceae bacterium | reverse complement strand
ACATTTTAGAGTATGAATATATCTACAATGGAGGAGGTGTAGCAATAGCAGATTTTGACAACGATGGACTGCAGGATTTATTTTTTACGGGTAATATGGTGAACAATAAATTATATCGAAATCTTGGCAATATGAAATTTGAAGATATCAGTAAAGACAGCGGAATTGAGGCCAAAGGCTTTTGGTGTTCCGGGGTAACTGTAATTGATATAAATCAGGATGGGAAGAAAGATATTTATATCTCGACCAACACCTATAAAAATAGTAAGAGAAGAACAAATTTATTGTTCATCAATGAAACCAACAAAAATGGAAAGATAAAATTTATGGAAAGGGCCTTTGAATATGGAATAGCCGATACCAGCTTTTGCATGAGTTCAATATTTTTTGATTATGACAATGATTTGGATTTAGATTTATTGGTGATCACAAATAAAACGCAAAAGAAAAATGATGTGTCGGTTTACACCAGGGCAAAGAACGATAGACTTTCCGGCAATGTGGACATTCTTTACAGAAATGATTTTAACAAAGAAAAAGGTCATGCTTATTATACTGATGCCTCTGAGTCCGCCGGTATAGATTTAGAAGGGTTCAGTTTAGGTGTGAACGTTGCTGATTTTAATGAGGATGGATGGAAAGACATCTACATATCGAATGATTTTATTTCCAATGATATTCTATATATAAATAATAAAAATGGAACATTTACCAATCGGTTGAGCGAATATGTTGCCCATACTTGCATGTCTGCTATGGGCAATGAAGTTGCAGATATAAATAATGACGGACTGCTCGATATCATTGCACTTGATATGCTACCTGAAGACAACTTCAGAAAAAAGACTATGATGCCTGCCAATAATTATACTTCATACATTAACAACAAAGCGTATAATTATACCCATCAGTTTACACGAAATGTACTTCAACTCAATCGGGGCTACATACCTGAATTAGGGCATAATATTTATAGTGATGTAGCCATGCTTGCAGGCATTGAAGCGACCGATTGGTCATGGACACCATTGGTTGCTGACTTTGATTATGACAACGACAAGGATATTATCATTACCAATGGCTTTCCAAAAGATGTTACAGACAAGGACTTTATGGATTATAAATCATCCAATGGCGCATTTATTGACCAGAAAGAAATACTGACAAAAATTCCTGCAGTAAAATTAAAGAATTATGCTTATAGAAACGACGGCAACCTGTGCTTTTCGGATCAAACCATTGACTGGGGTATAACGTTGCCATCCTTTTCCAATGGCGCAGCCTATGGTGATTTAGACAACGATGGAGATATAGATTATGTCGTCAGCAATATCAATGATGTTTGCCAGATTTATCAGAATAATCAGTCAGCTAAGAAATCTGCAGGCAATCACTATTTAAAACTCAAATTAAAATTTCAATCTCCAAATATAGATGCCATTGGAGCTATAGTTAAGTACAATACTAAGTCTTTTAAAAGTAAAATAGAATTCAATCCTTGTCGAGGCTATTTATCAAGTATGGAATATTCTATACCAATAGGCTTAGGACAGGATTCAATTGTAGATCTGGAAATTGTATGGCCCAATGGCAAATACGCTACATTTCATATAGATAAAGTAGATAGGGCAATTGATTTAATTTACGACGACAATACTTCAAAGCATTACCTAAATGAAGCAACACCAATGGAACCCATTTTTGTTGAAAATACAAATATTTTAAAAGATACCTTCAAGGACAGCGAATACATCGATTACAATTTCGATCCTTTATTATTGTCAAAAAAATCTAATCAGGGCCCGGGTATTGCAAAGGGCGATGCAGATGGCAATGGATTAGACGACTATTATATAACTTCATCGGCTGGATTTAATGGAGTTTTATACCTTCAGCAAAAAAATGGCAGTTTCCAAAGAAAGGTGGTAGACTTACCAAAACATATTGAAAAGGAACAAGTGGATGCAGCTTTTGTTGACATTGATAATGATGGTGATGAAGACTTATACATTGTATGCGGTTCTAATCAATTCAATAAAAATGATGCCCGTCTTAATAATATTTTGCTTATCAATGAAAAAGGGAAGTTCATAGACGAAAGCCAGCAAATTGGCGGCTTACCATCAATTAACGATTCATGTATAAGAATTGCTGATTATGACCATGACGGAGACAAAGATATATTTTTAGGAGGGGCCTCTATACCCTACTTTTATCCTATGCACGAAAATTCCTATTTGCTGAGAAATGACAGTAAAAATGGAAAAATTCAACTTACACAAATTGAAAATTATTCACTTAACACTTTAGGATTGGTAACAAGTGCAACATGGAGTGATTATAATAAAGATGGATGGGAAGATTTAATAATTACTTCAGAATGGGGTTCTGTTAAGTTTTTAAAGAACAACCAAGGCAACTTACAATTACAAAAGAATACCGGCGTAGAACAATTAACCGGCTGGTGGGATACAATTGCTGAGGGAGATTTTAACAACGATGGCAATGTGGATTTTGTAATTGGAAACGCTGGCTTGAATACCATTGCAAACCCTTCTGAACAATATCCGTGCAGGTTGTATGCCAAGGATTTTGATGGAAATAGCAGTTATGATTTTATTCCGACCACTTACTTTAAAGATGCCAATGGGAAGTATTCAGAAGTGACTTACCACACGAAGGGAGATATGATCAAAGAATTAAATGGATTTAGAAAGAAATTTTCCAGCCATACCGATTATGCTATTGCATCTATAGATAGTATAATTCCGGCTCAGTGGAAAAAAGATGCCCTGATACTGAATGTCAATGAATCCAGGTCAGGCTTGCTTATCAATGCTGGAAATGGGCGTTTCAAATTCGTTCCTCTGCCTATAGAAGCGCAATATTCACAAGTAAATAGTGCCTTGGTCTTTGATTATAACGGAGACGGAAATAAAGACTTACTTTTGACCGGCAATAATTTTGGGTATGAGCTTGGCAACGGAAAGTTGGATGCCTCTATAGGAAGCTTATTCAAAGGAGATGGTAAATTTAATTTTGAATATATTCCACCCACAAAATCAGGCCTATATTTCAATAAAGATTCCCGTTCCTTAGCTTTGATTGACAATATACATGTAAGCACAATTATTCAGACAGCCAACAATGGTCCTATAAAGGGTTATCAATATAAAAACACAAAACTTCAATCCAAAGGACAAGAGCAATGATAAAAAGATCGATTAAGCCCCCGAATTCAGTTGTACTCTCCATACTCCTTTTGTTGTCACTAATAACCAACGTTGTTGGGCAAAATACTATAGAGGGCGCCATTCGGCTTTTTAATGCAAAATCCGATACCGCCATTTATTACAAGCAAGAACCATTCCTCAACCATGAATA
>JAYUTD010000433.1:0-8507 GCA_043755305.1 Saprospiraceae bacterium | reverse complement strand
TACCCCTGAAGATTTTATGGCTTTGGTTGATGCATTTCATAAAGAGGGCATAGGCGTAATCATGGATTGGGTACCAGCTCATTTTCCTTCAGACGGCCATGCGCTATCGTACTATGATGGAAGTCATGTATATGAACACCCTGACACCAAAAAAGGGTACCATCCTGATTGGAAGAGTTTAATATTTAATTTTGAAAGGAATGAGATAAGAAGTTTTTTACTAAGCAGCGCAATATTTTGGATGGAAGTCTATCATGGAGATAGTTTAAGGGTCGATGCCGTAGCATCAATGTTATACCTGGATTACAGCAGAAATGAAGGTGAATGGGATAAAAACATATATGGGGGCAATGAGTATCTGGCAGCTGTTTCATTTATCAAAGATTTTAACGAAGCAATTTATAAAGAGATTAAAGGAGTTCATACAATAGCTGAAGAAAGTACTTCATTTGCCGGGGTAACCCATCCTATACAAAGCGGTGGCCTGGGTTTTGGTATGAAATGGATGATGGGCTGGATGAATGACATTCTCAATTATTTTAAAAACCCACCTATCTATAGAAAATTTCATCAGGACAGCCTCACTTTTAGTGTAGTTTACGCATTTTCCGAAAATTTTATTTTGCCTTTTTCACATGACGAGGTGGTTCATGGAAAAGCATCTATGATTTACAAAATGCCAGGCGATGACAAAGAGAAATTTGCCAATCTGCGTGCACTGTATGGATATATGTTTACACACCCTGGTGGTAAATTATTATTCATGGGCTGCGAGTTTGCCCAAACAAGTGAATGGAACTTCAAAAAAGAGCTATCTTGGGATTTGCTCCAATTTGAGTCACACCTGGGCATTCAAAAACTCATTAAGGACCTCAATAAGCTTTATACCACTTCAAAGGCTATGTTTGAGTATCAGTTTGAAGACAAAGGTTTTGAGTGGGTAGATTTATCCAACCATGAATCTTGCATTATCAGCTTTTTGCGCAAGAGTGATGACCTGGATGATAGCCTACTTGTGGTATGTAATTTTGATACTGTTGGACACAGAAAGCAAAGATTTGGCGTACCACAGAAAGGCAAATGGGCCATCGTTTTAAACACAGACGACACAAAGTATTGGGGAAGCGGATTTGCCAAAGAAACAAGCTATGAAGCAGAAAACAAATCTTCTAATGGCAAGGTATTCAGTATAGAAATAGAAGTACCCCCAATGGCAGTGGTAGTATTGAAAAATAGTTAAAACGGTAAATATTAATAGTAATGTTGGTAGATTATACAAAAAACAGGCGACAAAAAATATGGGAAGGTATCACAGGTGCAGTGCACCATTCTGAGCATATGACTATTGGTCACATTACCATTGAGGACGGGGTAGAACTGCCCACCCACCAACACGTCAATGAGCAATGGTCAAATGTTATTGAAGGGGTGTTTGAGTTTAAAATTGGCAATGAAATACATATCTTGACAAGCGGCATGTCTGTATATATACCACCAAATATGCCACATAGTGGTAAAGCATTAAGTATGTGTAAGATCATAGATTGCTTTCATCCTCCTAGGGAAGACTGGAAACTGCTACCATATTTAGATTAGGTGCAGACAAAAAAAAAGAGTAACCCACTTGTAGGATCACTCTTATTTTTTGCTTGAATAAAAATGCTTTAATTAAGCTGCTTTTTTACCTAATAATCCACCAACTAAAGAACCTGCTCCGCCGCCAATGAGCGAGGTTACAATAGACATTATTGAAAAATCATTTCCTTCCTGGGCAAATTGAGCACCAGCAAGACCGGCAAGAACGTTTGCTACGTTTCCACCGACAGCACCTGATATTAAATTCATTACTAAACTTAAGCCATTTTTCTTGACTAAGTTTGAAAGAAAACCGCCGCCGGCACCTACTGCAGAGTTAAAAAGAATACCTAATAATGTTTCCATTTTTTTGTTTTAATTTTTAGTTAAATAAATCAATAATTATTCAAAAATACTATATATTTTGTAAATTAAGCAACTTGTGAATTTATATTTTATAATAACATATATGCATAATATAATTTCATACAATGCCATTAAATTGCCGTTTCCTCAAATTAAGTTCTGATATTATAGCTATCTTCGCATCAAAATACTGTGCAAATTTTCTATGTATAAAGGAAAAAAAGTAATCGTAGTGATGCCCGCTTATAATGCGGCTAAAACTTTACAGAAAACAATAGACGAAATCCCAAAAGAAATTGTTGATGAAATAGTTTTGTGTGATGATGCAAGCAAAGACAATACTGCTATGCTTGCACAAGAAATCGGTATACAGCACATCATAGTTCATAGCAGCAATAAAGGCTATGGTGGAAATCAAAAATCGCTTTATAACAAAGCCCTGGAATTGAATGCTGATATAATAGTAATGGTTCACCCTGATTACCAATACACCCCATTGCTTATACCAAGCATGGTCAATATTATTGGGGAGAATTTATTTCCTGTGGTATTGGGTTCGAGAATATTAGGTAAAGGTGCTTTGAAAGGTGGCATGCCTATTTATAAATATATAGCCAACCGGTTTTTGACAGCTATCCAAAATCTACTTGTTAATTATAAATTGTCCGAATACCATACTGGTTACAGAGCATTCAGTAAGGAGGTATTGCAAGCAATTAATTTTAATGAAAATTCTGATGATTTTATTTTTGACAATCAGATGTTATCTCAAATCATTTATAAAGGTTATGACATTGCTGAAGTAACCTGTCCAACCAAGTATTTTGACGAGGCAAGTTCTATCAATTTTGCAAGAAGCAGTAAATATGGCATAGGAGTACTAAAGGTTTCAATACAACACATGTTGTGCAAATGGGGATTGATGCGCTCCAGAATGTACCTGTGATATTAAATTATAACGGAACCATATAGAACATATTAACCCTTTTTTGCATTGTATTACTGAAAGAAATTTCATAGTCCTATGCTGCACCAAAAGAAGAAAATTTTATTCGCCTTTGCACTACTGTGTCTACTTAGTTTATTTAGTCTGCAAAGACTGAATGTGAATTTTCAATTTGAACAATTTTTTCCCGAAGGAGATCCTGACCTAGCTTTTTTTAAAGCCTTTACCAAAGATTTTGAAAAAGACGACAATTTTTTGCTAATCTCGCTGAACAATGAAGGAAGAGAAATATTTGACACCAGTTTTATGCAACGTGTGCATCAATTTACACTGGCATGCAGGGATATATCTTATGTCTACAAATCACAAAGTCTGACAACAGCAAAGTATCCATTAAAAACACCATTTGGTTACAATTTACTGCCCTTGATTCATCTGCATGACGCTACTAAATTGCAGGGAGATAAAAACAATATTCAAGCAGATGAGCGGTTCAACCGCAGTTTTATCTCAGCAGATGCTTTGTCAACAATTGTTATGCTAAAAACGGCAGATGATATTAGTGTCACTAAGTCTGACACTATCATGGAGGCATTGAACAACCTGGTGGTAAAGCATAATTTTGAAGGACAAAAAAACCATATCCTAGGTCGTGCTGCATTTCAGTCATCCCTGGTGGCAATGCAGAAGAAAGAAGTAATAGTATCTACCATTATATCTGCTATCCTGGTGTCAATTATTATCTATTTGATTTTTGCCAGTTGGATTACGGTTGCCATTACAATGCTAAGCATTGGCGCAAGTTTACTGATATTTATGGGTTTGCTGTCCATAACAGGAAGAGAATTGAGCGTCATGGCAGCGCTTTACCCTATAATAATATTGATTGTAGGTGCCGCTGATGTTATGCATCTTTTGACAAAATATATTGATACAATTGACAACAACAAAGAGCGAAATATCGCTGTCATGACGCAAGTGATCCGGGAAATTGGCTTTGCTACTTTTCTAACTTGCATTACAACAGCAATTGGGTTTTTTACATTGGCTACCTCTAGGTTATATATATTGAGAGAATTTGGCATCAATGCAGGATTTGGCGTATTGATTGCTTTTTTGGTCATTGTAGTTATGTTGCCATGCATGCTTATAAGTTTCAGCAAAGATCAATTGTATTCTCCCAGAGGCAAGGCAGACTGGTTGCAAAAAATTGCCTTGCACGGCTACACTTCTTCTAAGAAATACCCAAGACAAATCATGTTTCTGATGGCGGGCATACTCTTGCTTTCAGTATATGGTATGTCTCTTATTACTACCAATTATAAGATATTAAGCAACCTTCCCACTCATGCAAAAGTCACAGAGGATTTCCTTTATTTTGAAAAACATTTCTCCGGTTTCAGACCGCTGGAATTTGCCATTACAGTTAAACCTCCCTATAAGGCAAATGATTTTGAAATTGTAAAGGAAATTGACAAAATCGAAAACAAAATAAAATCAACTGGCATAATCAATTCAGTATTTTCGCAAGCTACAATGTACAAGTCTATTGAAATGATGAACCATGGGAACCAAAAAGCATTTTATAAATTGCCCGATTCATTGTCTACTTTTCTGCAATACAGTGCCATGATTGCCAGGATGAAAGGAATAGAGACGGCAGTACTCATAAACAAAAGCAATAACAAAACCCGCATCTCAAGTATCATCTCCGATATAGGAGCAGATAGTATAAAAAAAATAGGCATTGAATTGGACCAATGGATTGCGCAGCATACGGATCAATCCAAAATAGCGGTACGGAGAACCGGTACCGGGCTTATCCTGGATAAAAACAGCGAATATATTACCTCAAATTTACTTAATGGATTGTGGTTGTCCGTATTAATCATATCACTGCTTATGGCTTATTTGGTCAAAAGCATGAAAATGTTGGTAGTTGCCTTCGTACCCAATGTAATACCACTTTTGTTTGGCGCTGCAATAATAGGTTTTTTCAATATTGAGCTGGAAGCTTCAGTAAGCATTATATTTTCTGTGATTTATGGTATTGCGGTCGATGATACGATCCATTTTTTGAGTAGGTATAAGATATGTATTGAGCAAGGTATGGAAGTGGAAGAGGCCATTGAAGCTACCTTTGTAGATACAGGTAAGGCAGTAGTGCTCACTTCTGTAATTTTGTTTTTTGGGTTTCTTGTAATGTTGTTTTCCAATCACCCGCCATCAGTCATTGTCGGTGTGCTTACTTCATTTACACTTATGTCCGCATTGCTTTGCGACCTTTACTTTATGCCAATAATGATAAGGTATTTTTACAAAAAAGTATAGGCATCAATTGATAGAATAACCATTAACTATTAACCAATAACCATAGCCCAATCGCTAGAAAAGGCCGGAGATGTTTCCTTCGTTGTCTATATCAATAGCTTCTGATGAAGGTACTTCTGGTAAGCCGGGCATACGCATGATTTCACCAGTGATTGGCACCACAAAACCTGCACCTGCAGCTATCTCTATATCTCTCACAGTAATGGTAAATCCTGTAGGTCTTCCAATCAAATCGGCATTGTCACTAAGCGATTTTTGGGTCTTGGCGATACATATGGCACTTCCATCAAGGCCAAGTTTGGAAATACGTCTCAATTGTAATTTTGCTTGTGGCAAGAAATCCACTTCTCCAGCGCCATATACTTTTTTGGCAATGGTTTCTATTTTTTCTACCATAGGTTGTGACCAATTGTAAAGGTAGTGAAATTTAGCTGTGTTTGATTCTACAATAGCGACTACTGCATGTGCCAGGTTTTCTGCCCCTTTGCCACCTTCACCCCATACATTGGCGATACAAGCTTTGGCCCCTTTGGCACTAACCATATCTATTACTTTTTGCAATTCTTCATCAGTGTCTGTGATAAATCTATTGATGGCTACAATTGCAGGAAGCCCATACAAAGAAGCATTTTCGATGTGTTTTTCGAGGTTGACAAATCCTTGTTCAAGGGCTTTCATATTGACCTCTTTTATGACTTTAAGGTCGGCACCGCCATGATATTTGATGGCTCTGATGGTAGCAACTATAACCATTGCTTTTGGGGTAAGGCCAGAACTTTGACATTTAATATCTATGAATTTTTCAGCACCCAGGTCTGATCCAAAGCCGGCTTCAGTTACCACCCAATCGGCAAGGGATAAACCAGTTTTTGTAGCTATAACTGTATTGGTACCTTGGGCTATATTGGCAAATGGACCACCATGAATGATGGCAGGGTAGCCTTCCAATGTCTGCACAAGATTGGGCAAAATAGCATCTTTGAGTAAAGCCGCCATCGCTCCTTCCGCTTTGAGGTCTCTCGCAAATATGGGAGTTTGATCCATGGTGTAACCTATGAAAATATTGCCTAGCCTTTTTTTCAAATCGTCTATGTTATTGGATAGACAAAGTATAGCCATAACCTCAGACGCTACAGTTATATCAAAGCCAGTCTCTCTGGGAATACCATTGCCGGTGCCGCCCATGCCTACAACTATTTTGCGAAGCGATCGGTCGTTCATATCCATGACCCGTTTGAAAAATATCTGTCTTGGGTCAAGGTTGAGCGATCTTTTTTTGCTTTGTAAATTATTGTCGATAAGTGCTGCCAATAAATTATGTGCCCGCTCTACTGCATGTATGTCACCAGTAAAATGCAGGTTGATATCTTCCATTGGCAATACCTGTGAGTAACCTCCGCCGGTAGCACCTCCTTTAATACCAAAGACCGGACCAAGGGATGGTTCCCGCAATACAACACATGTTTTTTTCCCAATCCGATTGAGTCCTTGAGATAGCCCAATGCTCATGGTAGTCTTCCCTTCACCGGCCGGAGTAGGACTCATGGCAGTGACAAGGATGAGATTGCTTTTTTTTACTTTTTCATCATCGATGAGAGACAGGGGCAACTTGGCTTTGTATTTGCCATAATGGAGCAAGTCGTCTATGGGAATGTTTAATTTTGCAGCAATTTCATTGATGTGTTTGAGTTGTATCGTTCTTGCGATTTCTATGTCTGACATGATGTATTAAAATGTTTGTTTGATTAGGTGGTCAAATATAGAAATAAACCGTTAAAACTTTCATTAAAAAATAAAAACCTGGTGCAGAACTATAAACTAAATAGACCAAATTTAATTTTGAAACTGCGATTGGAATGTCAGGGAAATAATCACTTTAGGCGCTTTCCTGAATGTTGATAATTAAATATTCTGTATTTTTGCCAATCAAAGGGAATTTACTATAATGGAGTTTAAGAAGAGTCAGCGACTGGAAAATATAAAGTATGCCATAAGAGGACCGGTTTTTGAAAAGGCCCATGCCATGCAAAATGCCGGCATTGACATTATAAATCTCAATATTGGCAATCCTGCGCCATTTGGTTTCAATGTACCGGATGAAATGGTACAGGACATCATAGCCAATATAAAAAGAGCACAGGGCTATGTACACCATCTTGGAATTTTTTCTGCTAGAAAGGCTGTCATGCAATACTGCCAGCAAATCGGTATTAACCACGTAGAGATCGAGGATGTATATATTGGCAATGGTGTCAGTGAACTCATCGTAATGTGCATGCAAGCCTTACTTAATGCGGACGATGAAGTACTGGTACCCGCACCTGATTATCCATTGTGGACCACGGCAGTCAACCTTTCAGGAGGACATGCGGTCCACTATAAGTGCGATGAAGACAATGGCTGGAATCCCAACCTTGAAGATATAGCAGCTAAGCTTACAGATAAGACAAAAGCAATAGTAGTGATTAACCCCAATAACCCAACCGGAGCTGTATATACAAAAGAGGTACTCAATGGTATCCGGCTTTTTGCGGAGAGGCACAACCTTATCGTTTTCTCAGATGAAATATATGATAAAATTCTTTATGACGGTGGCCAGCATGTTCCCTTGGCATCCCTTGGTAAAGACACACTTTATATTACTATGGGGGGTCTTTCCAAAAATTATCGTGCGGCAGGTTACCGTGCCGGTTGGCTTATATTGAGTGGGGCAAAGCAAAGGGCTACCTCTTTTATAGATGGACTTACCTTGCTGGCATCCGTGCGGTTATGCAGCAATGTAATGGCGCAATATGCCATACAGACGGCACTTGGCGGTTACCAAAGTATCCATGACCTGGTAAGCAAAAAAGGGAGATTGTATAAGCAACGCAACTATGTGTATGAACGATTTTCCAATATCAAAGGCATCACCTGTGCTAAGCCGGAAGGTGCATTGTACGTGTTCCCGAGTATCGACCTGAGCCAGTTTGACTTTGAAGATGACGAAGACTTTGTGCTCAAATTATTGGTTGAAAAACATGTGCTGGTAGTGGCTGGTAGTGGTTTCAATCATACGGACAATCACCACTTCAGGTTGGTTTTCCTGGCCGATGTGGATACACTGGAGATAGCGATAGATCGGATTGAGGAGTTTTTGGAGGAGCATAGGATATAGTATAAAAATTGAATAGAACGCTGATTAAGATAATGATAGAATAGTAAAAATTTTACATCAAAATTTGGATGATATCAACCCCTAGTTTCGCCATTTTCCCAAAATTTTGGTTTCGAATAATTTTCTTTCAAC
>JAYUTD010000432.1:0-3395 GCA_043755305.1 Saprospiraceae bacterium | reverse complement strand
AACTATGTATAAAATTTGGCAAAATTAATTTGCCTGAATCTTAATCTGGTATTAGGATTGCGACATTTTTGTGTGTATTTTTGTCGGACAATAGTGATAAAATATCTATATTTTTACTGTGAACTTTGTGAGTCATAATTTCTCTGTGCTCTTTTTGCCCTCCGTGGTTTTTTACAACCACAAAGGACATATAGAATTTTTCTTCCATTTTTTCTCTGTGTGCTTTGTGCCCTCCGTGGTTTTTTAATACCACGAGAGTATAATTGCTCTGTGTTCGCCGTGTACTAAGTGTGCCCTAGCATCTCTGTATTCATCTCATACCCTGGGAGAAATAACCCTCTGTGCGACCTGTGTGACCCTCAAAAGCAAGACCACTAACCAATTTTTGATGCTATTTTAGCACCTTCGGATAAATTGTTTCTGTTTTATAAAAAATATTTTTCACTATTAATTTACACTTTTTTTTAAAATATTATTTATTGAATTTCAAAATAATATACAATTTATAAAAAAGCAAAAAGGCGTAATTTATTCCTTTAGATTAACAATTATAAAGAATTTTTTTCAAAAAGATATTGTACATTTAAATTTTATTATTTAAATTTGTTTCGGTTTCGTTCCGAGTAAAGTACTATTGTCTTAGACGAAATCATTTTTAAAAATATAAAAGTAGTTTTTTAGTAAATAACTGCATTGGGTGATTACATAAGAGAATGTATGAAAATATATTCTGGTATGCGATAAGTTGTCTCTTGTGGATAAAAACAAAGGAACCCTAAAGTCAAAGCAAAACGAAAGCCAGTGACGAAAATTAAAGTGTGCACTGAATGACTTTTAGTAAATCGATGTTAACTCTATAGGGATAGCAAATGAAATGATTTATTAAACCTTTTAACTTTTAAATTATGAAACAAATTAAAGTCTATTCCACGCTAATCATTATTTTTTTGACAAATTTGTCTTTTTTAATTGCACAAGACAGCACCTCCGTTAATTATGATTCCATTTTGGTTAAATCATATATCGACAATAAAGAAGATAAATTTAGTTTCTTTTATTCTATAGTTCGGTATAAAAATTTTGCAGATGCGGTAATCTTACCGGTTCAGTCAGGTGCAGATGCTAATGACTTAGAAATTCAGCTCTCAGAAAGTACTTCATTCACCAATACAAGAAGCGTCTTGATTGACAATGCTGAATCCATCAGAATACCAAATCTCCAAAAGGATAAAGAATATTATGTGAGGGTATACAAAAGAAATCAGGAGGGCACACAAATCCTGATTGACTCAGATACGAAAATATTGAACACCGGGCAAGCCGAGAGTTTCAGAGCATCCGCTACTTTGTACAGAGCACTTGGGGAGTGGTCATCTGCGGAAAACCAAAGCCAAAAATTAATAGATTTCTTGCGGACGAATACAAGTCGATTTAACCCTTATGAGGTGGCTGCATTTATGCAGTACCATTATAAGCTCGGAGAAATCGAGGACAACCAAACTTCTGAAATAACATCATTTATAAATAATGTTGATGTGCACAATGACAATCCACCATCTGGACCAAATAGCCGAAGTTATTGTAAATGTAGTTTGGTCCTAAATACACACCGATTTGCACAACCCTTTGAGGATTCATATTCAGGACCGCCAGAACAAACCAATTACATTGTTTTCGGCAATGGCGCTGCCAAGACTATGTTGCTAAGTATGGAAGGAAAACATAGTAGCGGCAAATATGAAGCAAATGTTGGAGGAGTAGTATCTCCCGCATATTCTATTATTTCCTATAATCTTGTATGCAGTGAATATACAACCGATCTGCCGGAAGAATGCATGTGCCCAAAAAAGATATTGTATGACTATTCCTATACCAGCCATCTGACTACAAATGTAAAGATCGGCGGTGGCCTTTGGGCATGGAGCAAAGGGGGTGAAGCAGCAGCTGAAGATTATACGATTTTAACCATAAGAAATGGATCTTCTGCAAGTGCAGTGGATGCCGGTAAGGTAAGAATTTCTACCAATTGCGAATCCAATTGGAACAGCGCATGGTGGTCACAGGCAGCCAATTTGTTAGTTTCTGCAGCCGGAATTGCTATAGATACAAATGCTAATATATCAACTTGGGCTTCCCTACTTCCACAAGCAGTAAATTTATTTTCGACCAATTTTTTTAACAAAAGTGGGGATTGTATCAATAAAGATGAAATAAATACACTCATGGCAGGCAGTGGTGAGCTAATAATGACAACCAACAAGCCAGTGAGTATAGTGATTTCAAGCTTAGGCTATGAGTTTGTAAGGGGGTATGGAAAATGGGAAACTAGGTCCTCGATAGTGAGTGATTGTCACTTGGCGACAATTTTATTAGGTCAAGATTTAAACAGGCCGGAATGCTGTACACCAAATGTGGCAGATTATATTGTCGGCTATTTTGAAGATCAATATGTTACCTTGCAGCCCTGGAACATCAAAGTAAAAGTATTTGATGGCAGTGTCAATAAGGCTCCAAATCTGAAAGGAAAAGTCAATAAATTATTTACCCTCTGGGGACCGTGGCCAGGATTGATTAGGGATGGTATAGGCAATTATATACTCGAAGGATCAATTGGACACTATATCAGAACTTTTCCCAATTGTGCACCTGTAGATCCTGTTCAAGGTGGAGGTTCAGAAAATCGCATAGGAAGGCATCACGGTGAAATTGCCTTATTTCCCAATCCTGTAAGCGATGAAGTAAATATAGAGCAAGCAAAACTAACTAAAATAACATTGTATGACAATCAAGGCAAGGCAATAATGCACCAGGATGTAAGCGAAGATGCTGGCAGATATACGCTAAAAGTTGGGCACCTTCCTGACGGACAATACTATATAATCGCTACTGACCACCAAGGCCTATCATGGTACAATCATTTTCAAAAAATATAAAGATGAGAAAACAATTTATTAACTTGACGTTACTTTCATTTCTCTCTTTGGCATCCTGCTGTAAGAAAGAAAAAGAATGCAATCCAACATGCGGCCCAATGCAGACCTGCGACGACGGTGTATGCAAGTGCAAAGCCAATCAATTTTTACTAGGCAATTCATGCGTAAGCAAATGCAAAGATTGCTATGAGGGCTCTTTTTCTTGTGGCTGTACAGACAAGTACGTTTTTGATTGTTCCAAATTCGATTTAGGAGAAGCTGTTTTGAAATATGTACGGACAGGAATAACGCCTGGTATAGGCTCAACTGATGCAATTAAGCTTGGACAAGCAAAATACAAATTTTCAATACCCAGGTCCTGCACTATAGGAGACAGAAAATCCACCGACATTGAATTTGTGGTTGACAGGTCAGATTCATTGCAGCTGAAAGTAGATGCAAGGTACCTTATACTGCCATCCA
>JAYUTD010000431.1:0-3396 GCA_043755305.1 Saprospiraceae bacterium | reverse complement strand
TGTGGATGTTCAATTCCGGGCTATCAGATGGGCCTTATAAGACTTTATTGAACCTCAAAAAAAGGGTAGAAAAGTAAAATTGTGCTTTTATTTTGGCTTAAGGGGTCATGAAAAGTAGAATTGATCTACACTTAAATAGGTAATTAAGTTGGTTCATACAGGATTTCATACATTTAAATAAAATTACCCTTAAGAGGTATTGGCATTGTTTAAAATGGCTTTAAATTTGCAAGTATAATAATGATCTTTACTAAAAATTAATAGTAGACGAAAATGGTGTTAAAAGTAGCACTAGGATTAAACAATTTTAGGAATAAAATTGCGCAAAGACTTTAATTTATTGAATAAAATTACGATTTTTAGATAAAATGGGTAAAAAAGTTTGCGAGCGTGTAGATTTAATAAAAATAGCACGTTAGATTAAAAATAATGCCAAAAAAGCCAAAAACTCATTAAAAGTACCGAATACTAAGTAAAAGGCACATTTCACTAATTTTATTTGATATAATAAGGGAAATTATATATTTTTACGTTTCTATTTTGTGTATAAAATTAAAAAACTAAATAAATTAATAGACTCATGAGGAAGTTCACTTTTACACTTCTGTTGTCGATGCTGACGCTGGGCATGTTTGCTCAGTTGGTCAATGACGGGGCTACGATAACAATTAAGCCAGGAGCTACACTTTTTGTAGAAACTGATGTGACAAACAATGCCACAGGTACGATCAACATTGAGGGTAATGGAATACTAGAGGTACAGGGCAACCTTACCAATGCTGGTAATCTTAATACCAGCTCAACAAGTAAAGTAAAATTTTCTGGTGCACTTGCCAGTAATTTGAATGCTGGACTCGATTCAATCGCTAATCTAGAGCTTGCAAAGACTGCTGCAGTCAATGTAACACTTACTGGTGGTGTAGTAATCAAAAACAATTTGGACTTCAATAGTGCTTCTGCGAGTAAGTTGAACTTAGGTGCCAATACCATTACTTTGGCTGCTGCTGCGACTACTACAGGTGCAGATTCAGATGAGTACATGATTACTGGTCCTGCAGCCGGCGCTGGTACAGGTACAGTAAGAAAAAATTATGCTGCAGGTGCTTTAGCTGCAAGCATGTATAAATTTGAAGTGGGAGATGCTACGGCATATTCTCCACTTGATGCATCCATTACCGGTACTGCTGCGGCTTCTGCTACACTATCTGTAAAAGCAAATGACATCACACATCCAAATAAACCTGCAGATGCTGACGCATTTATAAGCAGATACTGGGATGTAGATGCAGCCAACATCAGTCCTTATTCAAATGCCTTGAAAGGTACATTTGCTGCAAGTGACATCAATGGTGCGCCTGCCGATATCAAAGGTGCCTCTTATGAGACAGCCACATGGTCTTATGCAGGATCAGGTGGCACAGCAAGCACTGATGTTACCGGTACAACAGCTGCTGCGGCATCGGACTTTACAGGTACAAACTTTTATGGAAAGGTTAACATGAAGTTATTTTTAGCCGGTCCTTATTTGATTGCTACAGATAATATGTCAACCGCAATCAATTCTGTATCAAATCCATCAGCTACCAACCTTTTGGAAGCATCAGCATTGACTTCTCCTTATAATGCCGCACCATTTAGTGCTGCACCGGCATCAGTATCAGCAGGTTTCTTCACAGCAAATCCTACTATTGTAGATTGGATCATGTTGGAATCAAGAGACCCTGCCTTAGCATCTACAGCAACTACAAGAAGATCTTCAGCTTTCTTGAAAAGTGATGGTTCAATAGTAGGATTAGATGGTACGTCAACGCCAACTATTAAAAATGCACTTCCTACATCAGTAGTAGGTATCTATCATAGAAACCACTTAGCAATCAGAACTAAAAATGCAGGTATTAGTACAATTACTCCTCCAGCATTGGACTTTAGAAGTGATACTACACAACTTTATAGAAATACTGCTTTAGCAACTACTAATATGAAATTATTAGAGGCAGCTCCTGCTGGAGTTGGTGGCCTTAATTCCTTTGGAATGTGGGATGGAGACATCAATCAGGATGGCACGGTTAAGTACAATCTGGGCTCAAATGACAGAGTTTTGATTTTGAACCTTGTAGGAGCAGGTACTCCAAATGCCACGGTCAATGGATACTTAAAAGAAGACGTAAACATGAATGGTCAGGCCAAGTACAATCTTGGTAGCAATGACAGGGTAATTATTTTGAATAACGTAGGGGCTGGAACGCCTAATGCCACTGTCCCAAAACACAATTAATAACAACAATACTTAAAAAGAAATAATATCATGAAAAGAATATTTTTATACTCAATCTTACTTCTATCAAGTTTTGGAGTTTTTGCTCAGGGAGATGGCACTATGACCTTTTCTTTAAATGCACTTCCTACTGGTACTATTGAAGTAAAATTAAATTCAACAGTTAATTATTCTACGGGATCATCAATAAACTTCAAGTTACAACTACCACCATTGACATCTATCAATGTTTCTACCATTACTTATGGTGTACCTGGTATGGGGAATGTTGGAACGAATGAATATGGTTCAGTGGCAGCTTTGCCAGCTATTACAGCAGGTACGCCAATAACAGTAATGACATTCAAGTTTACTTCTACAGCTGCCCCAGGTACAACTGGTGCATTTACAGTAGTTAACGATCCAACTAATTATATAGAATATGGAATACCGGCTTTAGAAAGACAAGGCACTCCAACAAGTACAGCATTAAATGTACCTCTCCCTATCAAACTTTCTAAATTTGATGTTAGACCTTTTGGTGGTATCAAAGCATCTGATTTGAGATGGACTTCAGTATCTGAGGTCAATGCTTCACACTTTGACATCGAAAGAAGTGCTGATGGTATAGATTTCATAAACATTGGAAGAGTAAATGCAACTGGCAACAGCAACTGGGCCATCGACTATAACTTTATAGACAGAAGCCTTCCTACCAATAGAAGTGGTGAAGAAATCTACTACTACAGATTAAACATGGTTGATCTTGATGGTACAGCAGAATACTCAGATGTAAGGTCAGTAAGATTTGACAACAATGACGATGTAATCGTGAAAATGGGTCCAAACCCTACTTCAAATATGGTTTTTGTCAACATGTCTGCACCTTCTTCTATAGATGCTGATGCACCTGTAAGAGTATTTGATGCATCAGGCAAAATGGTGACATCTAAGAAAGTAAGCACCAATGGTGTTACTGAAATCGATCTTAACAACTATCCAAATGCAATATACAACATCAGTATTGAGCACAATGGAAAAACATACAACAACAGAATTATCAAATCAAACTAGTAAAAGCTAGTTTGGTATAAGAATACCTGGTTTTTGTTTTATAAAAAGGACTTATTTTCTGTAAGAAG
>JAYUTD010000430.1:0-8527 GCA_043755305.1 Saprospiraceae bacterium | reverse complement strand
CATTCAATAATTTTTCGGAATTTAAAGAAAAAACGACGTTGACATAATCAGACCTTACCTCTTTGTCTTTTACCTGCCATATATCATTTATATTATCGAAATAGGCAAAATTGTTTCTAAAATCTACCAATTTATTTTTGGTTGCTATTTCAGAACCTTCATTAAAAAGAAGTCTATTAAAATCATCCACATTGTCTACGAAAAAATTGCCATTGAAATCAAATGTGTAGGCATATACATTTTGGTCTCGTCTTATATTTTGGGTAAGAATTACTTCTGTCATACCTTGGCTTTGGTCGATAGACTTAACACCCCAACCTCGACCTCTGATGGTACGTGTATCAAAAGACCTAAATTCATTGCCGCCGTAAAAACTTAGCTGACCAAAATTATCATAGGTAAAGTTGCCATCCTGGTAATTTCTACATTTGATTCCTGACAATGCGCTTTGCCAGTTGCCATTTTGAACAATAGATAAAGTGACGTCTCTTTGAGGATTTTGAAGTCTTAAGCCTTTAACAGCCAAAGTAAAATTCATTTGTTGCTTGAAACGGATATCATCTGTATTGGTAGGTCTGACCCATTTGTTATTTGCACCTATGGCACTCTCCGTGACTATAAATCGTCGTGTAAAGAGGGGCACCTCGTCATCGAATTTGTTGTATACATAGATAAGAAAATTACCAGACACCTTCATACGGGTGTCTCTGTTAGGAAAGCTAAACCAATAATGTGTATAGTCTTGTTTGGTAGAAATAGAGGTCTGCCAATCTCTAATTCTTGCATCATTGAATCCATCAATGTATTCTATGGGATCAAGGCTGGAAGCATTCCAATCTCTGTCACACAATAGTACTTTATAATAAAATTCATTGTCTGCTTCATCACTTATGTCATCGAATTGGACGGTCATATTGTCCTTTGAGTTGAGTCTTACTACAGGCACTGAGGATATTGATCCGTTGACAATCATTTGAACGGATTTAATTTGAGCATCATAAACCCAGTTTTCTGTTTTGATATCCTGAGACATGAGCGTGGCTATGCTTGCAAAGAGCATCAAAGTTGAATAAAAAAATTTTTGCATTACCTTGAAATGTGTTATTTATCTAAAGACGCATTAATGATCTAAAGGTATAATAAAAACGGCAATAATTATGAAATTATTTCGACAGAATATGGAAAATTAAGTTCATTTTTAAGCAATAAAAAACAAAAAAGCCACCTACAATTGAATGCAGATGGCCTGAATATCGCTTCATTAGATCAGTAAGCGATAGATTTTATACTTAATTAAAATGCGTAGCTTAGGCCAAGTGTGTTAAACGATTGGGTGACACCGGTATTTTTCTTTGGCGCAGCCAGACCATAGGTTTCGAAGTCTGCTTGTCGCAATCCCAATGTAAATCCAACGCCAATGCCTTTCCAAAGAGTAAATCCAATGGTATTCAGCCAAGTGTATTCAAACAGTTTTGGAGTCCCGGCAGCTGCAGTATTGTAAGGCAAAAAAGTGGAAAATGTGGAAGACCAAGAGATGCCTTGTTTGAATTTTTTCGTGTAATCCACCCTCAATTTTGCACCTAAAGCAGAAGTAGATTCTACGTCAGATCCGGTAAAAGCAAAGTGGTAATTGAATGGGTGTAGCACAACAACCATATTTTCTATTGGAGTCATAGTTGCCCCAACACCAATATCAAAGATTCCAGGCTTATTGAAATTGAAAAGGGAAGAGGAGTATTCGCCCAAAGTGGAAATTGCTACCCACTTATTGAGCTTATATCCATACAATGAAGCCAATCGAAGTACGTCAGTATTTCTTCTAAATTTGGTTTGGTCGGTTGGTAAATCTTTGTCATCAAATTTTAACCAACCAAGATTTAAGACACCTGAATTATTCCAAAAATATTTTTCTGCTTGTCTGTTGGCAAAGGCGTTAATTGTACCAGACAAGGCAGCTGAACTTGAATTGGGCACTGCATTTGTTGCCCACGAATTTGAATTATTAAGATTGAATCCTACGCCTCCAAATACACCTTTTTTCCAGCCTGATAATAGTATGATTTTAGCATCGAGTTCTGCGACCTCTGCTTTGATCGCATCGGCTGCAGCTTGTTTTTCCGCTGCTAATTTTGCCTTTTCGGCTTTCAAGGTTTTCAATTCATCCAATGATTGTGCAAAAGTCGATGATACAACAAAAAGGAGAAGCAAAAGAAAGTTTTTTCTCATTTATTAAAATTTTGTTTTATAAATTTGGTTAATGTTTTATTCCTTAAGGGTAAAATTAAATTATTAGTTAAGTATTTCAATATTTTCACTCATTAATTTATTCATAGGCACTACAATTTTGCTATTCACTGTACTAATTGTGATGGCGGACTTATCAATATCCACTATTTTGCCCTCAATACCATTGAACTTAACATGGTCTCCGATTTTAACCTTGTCTTTTGAATACATAGAAGCCAAAAAATTTGCTACTACCTCCTTGGAAGCAAGGCCATAGCCCAATGAGAAAGCAAATACAGCACCACCCAGAATAATAGAAATGTTTTGTGCAAGAAAAGCTGTGTTGATTTTAGCCTGAGATAGGGCCATTATAAATATGGTTATAAAAACGAAATAAAAGACGAAAATAGAAATAACTTTAGCAGAAGGGATGCCTAATGACGTGCATGTGGTAAGAACTATTTTTCTAAGGGCATCCGCTCCAAGGAGCCCAACAATTAAAAGCATAATTGCTACAAAAAGATTTGGAACAAATTCAATTGCATTTGCTACTAAACTAGAAAGTGCCGGCATTTGTAAAATATCTGTAGACACTACTATGAATAGTAGTAAGAGCATATAGTATAGTATTTTTGAGAAAATATCACTTATTTTTATAGTTAAACCCAATTTGTAAACAAACTCAATCTCATTTAATTTTTCCCCAAACTTGTCAATACCCAATTGTGTAAGGAATATTTTGACAATCTTAGAAACTGATTTTGCGATAAATATGCCAATTAAACAGACTACAATTGCCATTATTAGGTTGGGAATGCCAATTACAAATTTGTCAATCATCAGCCTTAATGAGTTGGAAAATATTTCAGATAATTGCATGATAAAGTGGATTTATTTTTTTTATATAATTAATTCTCATGGGGATATTTTGATGTACCCTCTTTTGGGTCTTTGCTTCCGGCCATTTTAATTAGAACTTCAACAAATTTAGGAAAATATAGCTCAACAATATCTCCAATAGATTTAAACAATGATCTACTATGATCCAAGTTGTTTTGGACTCTTATGATTTGAGCGTCCTTTTTTTCCATTAATTCTTTTTCAAGCAGTTTAAAATTATTTATTTCCATTGTAAATCATTTTAACCATATTTTTGATAGTAAATTTTAATAAATCTCTCTTTGGCTCTTTTGATTTGCATCTTCATAGCACTTTCTGATTTGCTGAGGACTTCACACATTTCCTTGATGCTCAAATCGTCCTGGTATTTCATCATAAGTACAGCTTTGTCCTCAGCATTGATTTCTCCAAGTATGATTTTGAGCCTATCTACAGCTATTTCCTTGAGTTCTGCATCATCAACTTCATCCGCAAGATTTTCACCATACTTATTGATGTCTTCAACCTCATGGCTTACATCTTTTTTTGCCATTCTAATTTTATCAATACAATAATTGTAAGTGATAGAAAAAAGCCAGGTTGAAAATTTTGATTTACCTGAAAAGGTAGAAATTTTAACCAAAATTTTCATAAAAATTTCTTGCATAGCGTCCTCCGCTTCAAAGTCATCCTTTAGCATCGAATAGCATTTGGAATATACTTTTCTAGAATACCGCTGGTACAAAAGATTGAAGTAGCCTACATTTTGGGTTCTGATATACGCCTCTACTGCTTCCTCATCCGCGATAGAAGAAGATATCGCTCCGGTAATTATTGCATTAAGGAGATTTATCATTAAAATATAATTATTAGTAGGCTATAGTTATTATGACTATAATTTTTAATAAAGTTACTTGTATTTTAAATGATTTTAAGAAATCAGTTAACTTTTGCATTGAAATTACTGCTTTTCCAAGTGTATAATAAGTGTTCATTGATATGATAGTCAATATATTATGAAAAAGGAGAAGAAACTTAAATTAAATGGTAAAAAATCTGCCTGAATTTGAATTTTTTAAAAGATAACAGATAGAAATACCGTTTTTTATTTCAGTTGGTTGGTTAAATGGATGGCTGTATGACCTATAATCTCTTTAAATAGAAATTACCTTAACCAACCTGGTATAAAAATGATTGCCTAAATTAGGCTCTTGTTAGACATTATAAGCGCCAGAATCACAGTAATATATTTCAAAAATAGTAAAAGAAAGTCTCGTTTTGACGTATGAACATTTTAAAACGAAAAAGTGGAGTTCCATTGTTTTTAGTATTTTTGCCCTATGACATATAATTTCAGAGTTTTATTTTTGCTTGCAATACAATTATTTATAATTAATTTTTGTTTGTCTCAATATAAAATATCAGGTAAAATTACCGATACCAATAATGAAGATCTTGGCTTTGTATCGATCTATATACAAAATTCGACCAACGGCACTCTGGCCAATGAAAAAGGTGAATATTATCTTAAAGTCACACCGGGAAAAATCACCATCATAGTTCAGCATTTAGGATATATATCTCAGTCTAAAACAATTAATGTCTCAAAAGACGAAGTGGTCAATTTTGTATTGAGTATTGAGACTTTTCATATAGACGAAGTGGTAGTTAATGCAGGAGAAGATCCGGCGGTACCCATTATGAAAAAAGCAATTAAAAAAAGACCTGCCTACCTCGATTACCCAAATGCTTACCAGGCAGAATTATATATCAAGGCTTTAATGAAAATTGTGGACGCACCCAAGACATTTCTAGGCCAGGAATTGGGCAATATGGAAGGCATTCTAGATTCATCCAGGCAAGGTATTTTATACTTTTCAGAATCTCTGTCCAATGTCAATTACGCACCACCCAATAAATACAAGGAAGAAATGTTGTCTTCAAAAGTAAGTGGGGAAGACAGAGGGCTGAGTGTTAATCAGTTTAGTTATGCAAATTTTAATTTTTACAATGAGTATATTGGCTTGTTTAGGGAGATGATTAGCCCGCTTTCTGATGTTGCATTTAGCTATTATCACTTTTATTTGTATGAAACATTTAAAGACAAAAACGGCTATACTATTAATAAAATAAGGGTAAAACCAAAGTCTGGTTTCACACCTTGTTTCAACGGATTCATATATATAATAGAAGATTTGTACAATATACAGAGCCTCGATTTCACTATCTCCGGCAAGTCGATTAAAAATGCATTACTGGATTCCATTAATATAAAACAAGTCTATGTTCCTTCAATTGTCGATAAAAACTATTGGAATCTGATTACACAAAATGTGGAGTTTAAGATCAAAGTGTTTGCGTTTAAAACAAGGGGAAGCTTCAATTATATATTTAAAAATTACAATTACGAAAAACAATTTGGCAAAGACTTTTTCAACAATGAATTATTTGTAGTGAAAGATGATGCGATCAAAAATGATTCAAGTTACTGGTTAAAAAACAGGCCAATTGAATTGACTTTTGAAGAACGCAATGATTATGTCAGGAAAGACTCTATATCTAAAGTGACAAGTAGTCCGGCATACCTCGATTCAATGGATAGAAAAAACAATAGGTTTAAATTTGTAGATTTATTTTTTGGGTACAATGCTGCCAATTCAATAAAAAAGATAAGGTATGGAATTGCCAACCCCATAAGTTCCATTGGATTCAATGCTGTGGAAGGGACCAACATAGGATTGAGGCCTTATTTGTCTAAACGCAACGAAGACGACCTCAATGTGTACAATGCACAGGCTGATGTATCTTACGGATTTAGCGACAAAAAGTTAAAGTATTCACTGGATGTGGTTTACAACCATGCTATACGGTCTTTAAGCAGCTTAAGGGTAGGATTTGGCAATGATTACTATCAATACAATGAGCAAGGAATTATTTCTGAATATGGCAATACCTTTTATAGTTTAGTGGCAAAAGAAAATGCAGCAAAGCTTTTTCAAAAAAAATACATTAAAGCAAGTTGGGCATCAGAAATCCTCAATGGCTTGTACATTAATCTAACTACGGAGTACGCTGTTAGAAATAGTCTGACAAATACCACTGAATTTAGTTGGTTTTCCAAGGATAAACTTTACGCTGCCAATCAACCTTTCAGCAATTCAGGTGAACTATATGTTTTTGATGATAAGATGCTAAAGCAAAGTATTACGTTACAGTGGTCGCCTGACCAAAAATACCAAACTTTTCCAACCTATAAAAACAGAATAAGATCAGAATGGCCAACGGTTTACTTGTTTTTGGATAGAAGTTTTGGGTTGACCAAAGATTTTGTGGATTATACAAAACTAAGAATTAACGTTATAGATAATTATGTATCGACTAAGCGTTTTGGATACTTGAAGTATAGATTAGAAGCCGGAAAATTTTTAACCAATGAAGAAACATCCGCTGTGGATTATTTTCATTTTAGGGGCAATAACCTTATAGGTGGATTTCGATCGCCCTACTTGAATACATTTAAACTGCAAAATGGGTACAACTTCTCTACCACCAATGATTATGCTGCAGTTTGGGTCGAACAATACTTTGATGGTTTTTTCAATGACAAGATACCGATTCTCAATAAGTTGGGTATTACAGGCATATGGAGTGTATCCATGTTAAAGCAAAAGGATCTTACCTATATTGAGCCTGGTATAGGAATAGAAGGTATAAAATTGGGTGCTATAGATATAATGCGGGTAGATTATTTTTGGGGCATAGCCAATGGCGTTATACAGGATAAAGGTATCAGGTTAGGATTCAGTACGTTTTTTGAGAGCATATTTGGCAGATAAAGCAATGGTTTATTTTTAAATAGGAAATAGCTGAATTAATTTTTAGGCGAATCTAAAAATAGCATTATATTTACCCATAAAAAGAAATGCTTTCATTTACTGAGGAAAATTACCTAAAGGCTATTTATAAAATTGCAGAAAAGGAAATGAAATCTGCATCTACCAATTCAATAGCAAAGGTTCTTAAGACGACAGCGGCATCTGTCACAGATATGATTAAAAGATTGGCAGAGAAAGAGCTCATTCATTATGAAAAGTATAGAGGTGTGGTACTTACCAATGAGGGCAATAAAATAGCCACGTCGCTGATAAGGCGGCACCGATTATGGGAAGTTTTTCTGGCTGAAAAACTTAGATTTGACTGGGCGCATGTGCACGATCTGGCCGAAGAGTTGGAACACATATATAGCGAAGAATTGATTCAGCGGTTGGACGCTTTCCTTGATTACCCAAAATTCGATCCACATGGCGATCCTATTCCAAATGCTGAAGGAAGATTCACGCTTAGGCAGCAAACGCCTTTGAGCGATATAGCTACTGGTCTTATGTGTAAAGTCATAGGTGTGAAAGAACACAGCAATTCCTTTCTCCGGTACCTCAATCAAATAAAAGTCAAACCCGGCGTTGAAATACAAATAGTAGAACGGGTAGAATTTGACGGCTCTCTAAAAATTTTAGTAGATAAAAAAGACACTTGCACAATATCGGAATTGGTAGGGCAAACTTTATTGGTAAAGAGAATCTGATTCTATAATATCCATCGTCAGAAAGTATAGAGCGCATTAATTGTTTTGATTTTGGGTATTGGAAATAAAAAAAGTACTGTAATTTTAATTACTTGGTCCAAATACGCTGGTAGATGTCTTATCATTTAACACCCAATTCTAAGTTAAGCGGCAATTATACAATATAATAGACACATTATCAATTTAATATAAGTTATATATATATATATATTACAATAAGGCTAAAATGAATTTGACATGTCGTAATTCTCATGCGATATTTGTATTATCAAACAAAGAATAATATAGGTTCTGGTTAAAGTATCGGAAATTAATATAATATGTTCATGGGATTATTACAACTGTTGGTGGGGTCTAGAAAACCGAGATTCTTCCAACAGTTTTTTAAAAAAGATTCCTGATAAAAGAAAATTGAGTTTTGTTTAAATAAAAATCCACCCCTGAGCAAGGTGGTAAAGTCTTTAAGTTTTAATATTAATTGGGATTGAAAACATAAATGGCCTTCAGTATACTGGAGGCCATTTGTGTTTATTGGAGTTTCAAAGCAATTGGGAGCAAGGGTGAGCCAAAGCCGGATAGGCATGAACCACAAAAAACAAAGTTGGTCTGAGAACCCCTGGCACAATATGAAAAACTTGGAAAAGGCCCGGAATGCACCATTAATTAGAGGAAATTTACTTATTTTAGGAAATAATTGCGTTGAAAGTATAGTTTGGCACAATATGTGATATAACCTATTGTTACCATTGCAATCAATACTTTGTTGTTAACAATAATTTAATATTAAATAAAAGTATAATATTTAAATCATTGTTATTATATTTGTAACGATTTTTTCTC
>JAYUTD010000429.1:0-3424 GCA_043755305.1 Saprospiraceae bacterium | reverse complement strand
GTCAACCAACTATCAAGAGCCACGGTATTTTCTTTCAACCTATTGCGAGTAAGCTCATAGCCCAATGAGACACCATCCTCACTGTTATTGAATATTTCTAGAGTAGAAGAAAATTTCAATGTATGATTTTTATCACCATAAAGTTTCATCAACTTTGATCCAGGATTAAGTTGCACATACACCCTATATGTGGTAGCACCTACAGGCAATCTACCTCCTACTTCATTGTCTGCATCTTTTGCATCAGCGATATAATACGTTTCTACAAAGATACCTTTTAACTGTGCAGTTATTTCAAAAGCTGAACTAAGAATGCTTAAAAGGATAATATATTTTTTGCACATATTTTTTAAATTTTAAAAGATAAGCTCAACAAGTAATTTGAACCATACGTAAATTTGTCAAAATCTGCTAGATAGCCAATATTTTTGCCAGCGGCGTCAACATACTTGTAAGACCTTCTTACCGGACTATTGAGCAAATCACGAATGGTAAAACTTACATCAAATCTTTTCGTTAGCGACTTGATAAATTTAACATCAACAAGATTACGAGGCATTTCAAAAATATCTGGCACATTCTTAGAATTATCTTTTACGTCTCTACTGCCTTGTATGACCAATCGTGGCGCTTGATAGTTGTACGCAACTGTAGCAGATAAACCCAATTTTTCCGATTTATATGTCAATAAAGAATTTATGACAAACGGAGACTGACCATACATAACTCGAAAGAATGTATCAATAGGTATTCTTACCTGAATACCCGTAGCAACATCCAAAAATAGACCTGCATTTACTACTGTTGACTTACTTTCTACTACAGAAATATTAGTAGAGAACTCAAAATTTTTACCGAGTTTTTTTCTACCTTCAAATTCAATACCTCTTACATACGAATCCAAAGTATTTGACCATGAAAGACCACCATTCAAGTCAACTACCTCAATATGGTTTTTGAAATTTTTATAAAAGAGACTTGCAGAAATATTATCACCTGTAGGAAAATATTTTTCAAACCTAAAGTCATAGTTGTCAATTTCTACTATTTTCAAATCCGAGTTGCCAAACACATCAGATCTCAATTCAAAATCAAACACAATGGATTCGCTATACTCTCTAAGACTTGGTCTTGCCAGTGACTTACTGTAATTCAATCTTAGGTTGGCAGGACTCAACTCGTCGTTTCCAAGTTTATAAATAAAATTTACACTTGGTAAAAAGTTAAGTGTATTGAGATTGCCAGGATTGGAAATCAATGGGCCTAAGTATAGTCTTCGAATGTCATTACGCACTAAGTTAGTAGTATCATAGGCTACCGCATCTACTTTCAAGTCTGTATGCTCCATTCTCAATCCACCACTCAATCTCAATCTTTTATTGAAACTATAATCCGCCATTGCAAATGCTGAGGAGATGGCAGTTCTTCCTTGTGTATGGTTGGGTGGTAAGTCCTGATTGGCATAATAGTATGGTAATATCGTAGTATTGTTTGCATCTTTCTGAGGTCCAAAATTATTAAGATCGAAAAATGCTGTTATGTCTTTATTAGGAACTACTTTTTTCGTGTTGTCATCCCCAAAAGCTACTTCATAATTGTATTGATCATATATTTTTTCTAAGTTTTTATACGCCGCTCCTATCTTTATTTTTCTCACTAAAGATGGGTCATTGGATATAGGTAGCTCAATACTAAATCTTGAATCAAGCAAGTTTTCATTCAAGTATCTATATACTCTAAATAATAAATCATCCCCCAACTCCGTGCCATTGAAAAAATATTGCGTCGAGTCAGCTTCATCTTCCAGAAAGGCATATTTTTTGAAATCTGGCACGGTACTATTGCCTTTGGTATAAGAAGCATTGAACTCTACTTTAATTTTGGAAGCAGGAAAATACTGTTCTGTTTTTGCTTGGTATATTAATTGCTTTCTTTGCTCATAAAACTGGCTTGATTGAAACCTAAATCTAAGATCACCATAAAGAATATTTTCCCTCAAGTTGTTGGTACCAATAAAATTTGGCATAAACATGAATGAGGTATTGTTATTACTACTTAATTTTGTAGATAGATTGAATAATGCACTCCATCCATTAGAATATCTGGATATCTCTGGAGTAGATGAGTTATTGTAATTTGGTACAATAATATTGCCAGCGTCATCTGGTCTCAATTCAGAAGACAACACCCTATTGGCTGATGATTGGCCATCATATTGAATGGTTTGTCCATATCTAAATCCAAATATGTAACCAACTTGCTTTCCAAATATATTGGATTGATTGCCTAGACTAACACTTTGAGAAAGGTTGGTAGAAGATTGTTGGTTGAATGATTTCCAGTTATTAGGAAAGCTTTTACCTACATTAGAAGCACTAGCGTTGAGCTTCTCAAATGCTTTTGTCCTATACCCTTCTGCCTCAAATCTTTGTTTTGCATTGGCTATTGCATCACGATCATTGATCAATCCCTTTGGCAAAAGTCCCAATTCTACTAAACCCAATTTGTAGTAATTATCTTGTGCTTGTTGATTGCCCAAATTCGTCCAATCGCTAGTCACGCCAAGCCCTTTATAAAAATCACCCAATCCAAGGTTTAAGAATAAATTATAATCTGTAGGTCGTTTATAATAAATATTTGGGTTGTGCATTCTATCACGAAGCCCTGTATCATAACCAAGCCAGTCAGTGCTGCTTTTTTCATTGGATAATATGTTTTTAAAAGAAGAGTTTGCATTGTAACCCACTTGAGATTCTATATTCACAGCAAACTTTTCAGGAAAGTCTTTTGTCTCGACGGAGATATAGGCCCCAGTCCAATCACCTGACAAATCAGGACTCGCCGTTTTTGAGATAATGACATTATCTACTAAACTAGAAGGGATTATGTCCAATTTAATATTGTTGGTAAAAGGATCCAATGTTGGTATCTGTGACCCATTGATCGCAGTCAAAACATACCGGTCTCCAATACCCCTGACTGTAATAAAACTACCATTGGTAGAGACCCCGGAAACTCTTGTCACAGCACTTGTTACATTGCTGTCTCCAATTTTTTTCATGGTCTCAGATGAAACATAGTCAAGTGTTACTGCTGATCGCTTCTTTATATTTTCCATATAATAAGCTTTGGCTCTTTCTTGTTTTGCAACTACAACCACTTCATTGATTGTCTGAGCCGGCACAGTCATAGTGAAATCTTTGATCAGTACTTCTTTGTTTGTAAGAGTCACTGTCTCTTCAATGGTTTCAAACCCCGCATATTCTATTACAATTATTTGTGGATCAGAAGTGGATATTTCCAAAGAATAATTGCCATCAATATCGGTAACAGTGCCCATAGAAGGATCAGATTTCAAAGAAATGGTAACCCCTATTAATGTTTCGCCATTTTCATCTGCAACCTTACCCCGCAAAGTGCCTTG